>NZ_CP084270.1 GCF_022879595.1 Caballeronia sp. Lep1P3
ATGAATCTGCAACATGAACGGATTGCCGGATTGTGTGCACAGCTGAAGCTGGACTGCATCGCCACCGACTGGGCGCCGCTCGCACAACGCACCGCGACGACCGATTCGAGTATGGCCGATTTCCTTGAACAGCTTCTGCAAGCGGAACTCGGTGCGCGCGAGCAGCGCAAGCGTCAGGTGCTAACGAAGCTGGCGGCGCTGCCCGGCATCAAGACGCTGGAGCAATACGACTTTAGCTTCGCCAGCGGCGCACCGCGTGCTCAGATTCAGGAGCTGGCGAGCCTGGCGTTCATTGAGCGGGCCGAGAATGTCGTGCTGCTCGGGCCATCCGGGGTCGGCAAGACACACATTGCGACCTCGCTTGCGTACCGCGCGGCGCAGGCGGGCATCAAGACGCGGTTCATCACCGCCGCCGACCTGATGATGCAACTGGCCGCAGCCCGGCAGCAGAACCGCTTGCGGGAATTCTTCAATCGCGCGGTGATAGGGCCGAGGCTGCTCGTCATTGATGAAATCGGCTATTTGCCATTCGGGCGTGAGGAGGCAAACCTCTTCTTCAATGTCGTCGCTAAACGCTACGAACGCGGCTCAATCGTGTTGACCAGCAACCTGCCGTTCACGCAGTGGGCGACTGCCTTCGCCGACGACCAGACGCTGACAGCGGCGATGCTCGACAGACTTCTACATCACGCTCATATCGTGCAAATCAGCGGCGAAAGCTATCGACTGAAGGACAAAAGAAAGGCGGGGCAAACAGGCACGCGGGCAAGCGCGAAAGTAACCGCGTGATACAGGACCCAGGTGGGTCAGATTTACTTCGGCGAGACCTCAAAACGTGGGTCAGGTTTCAATCGGCGTTGACACCTATCACCTGGCGGCAAGCAGTGAATCAGTTCGCCATTCTGTTCGGCGAGCGCTTCACCAACGCCATCAGCTGAGATTTCCAACCGGCCTCAGCACACAAGATTTCTGACACGTCCCCGTTTGCGGACAGCAGCTCCGTTTATACCGGTGTTCTTCGGCCAAACCTGGCTTTTCCCGCAACTTTGTCAAAACAGAGCGCCTTGCGGATCGGGCTCGAACTCGAAGCGCAGTCTAACCACCTTCCTGCCGGCCTTTACTGGCTCCCATTTCACGACGAGGCCGTTCTTATCGAGTAGCTCCTTGACCGATGGCTCGATCACGCGCTTGCGCAACTCCTTGAAGTTCGCGCGGTAGGCCGGACTTGCGTCCATCGCGTCTTGAAACTCTTCGATACTCGGGGATTTGACGAGCGCATTCGCGCGATTGCCGTGCGTGAAGGCAAGATGCTGGTCCAAATCTTGGAAGAAGCCTTGGAAGCTTACGAAAAAGCAGCTAGAGCAGCTACTCGGCAGGTATGAGGATTGTTGACACATGGCATCCCCTCCTGCGTCCTTGTGCTCTCGTTCGGACGCGGACTTAACCCGCTGTTGGTTCCCCTCGCGGCGGATTTTCTTTGTTTATCGCTTCGGTCCGCCTAATCTACTTATGGCGTCCTCATGGCGTGGACGCGTTGGTGATTCATTCCCTGCTTGGCCCGCCTCTCTCCGGTGCGCGGGCTTTCTTTTTGTCCGCACGGTCTCTCGGTTCTGGCTACGTCTATTCTCCCTTTCCCGGGTTCGGCAGACTTGCGGCCCGTCCGTTGCCTACAGGCGCCTCTTTTAGATAGTTTTTATATTGTTTATGGGGGGCTGGAACCGTTGCCCGGTAAGTTTTGCGGGACGCTATTCTCCTTTTCCGGGTTTGTCTCCCTTTTCCGGGTTTGTCTCCCTTTTCCGGGTTTGTCTCCCTTTTTCCGGGTTGCTCTGCTTCGCAAGCCCGAGTTATCCACATTCTCCCATGGTTGCACTGAGGGGAGAAACGGTCCAGTATGCTCCCCGCCGTCTAGTTAAGGGCGAATGACCCGGAAAAGGGAGAATAGATTGACAGAAGAATTGAACCCGTCAACCGGGGAACGCTGGATAACCATGTCCAACGCCCTTACCCACAAGCGGGGCGGGCAGCCGCTTAACAGGTTGCTGAAATACAGGTGCTTACGACGCAGCTTTGGTCTGTCGCCGCGGCCTTTGCCGCGATTTTTCGCAGTGTGCAATTTCAACGCGAATTCACCGTCTTTTTCGACGGTTTGAGGCCGATTGTTGGCCTCGTGACTACTCATTGCGCCACTATGGGCGGACTTGTCCCAGTGACCGCATGCGCACGAGGTTATAGGCGGCCATGTTCAACACGAACATCTGGTCAACCTTCTCCAAACTACGCACCATCACTTGGCGCATGCGCCCCACGGTCTTGGCCCACCCGAAGCCTTGTTCGATCAACTTGCGCTTTCGCTGCGAAATGGAATAGCCCAGGCTTGATGCAATCGCGTCGGCCACCGCTGAACGCCGCCCAGAAGTGTTTTGCGCAACGTGCGGGGTGACCTTCATTTGCTGGCAGGCTTCAATGAATTCCTGTGCGTCGTAACCCTTGTCTGCACCCAGCGTGATTTCTGCGTTCGCATCTTCTGCCGCTTGCCGCGCATCGTTGATCATGATCTTGGCCGCTTCACGCTCGGCATGCCCATCAGCGTGTGTCACGCGAGCGTTGACCACCAGGCCGTGCCGATTATCGGTCAGCGTATGGCCCATGTACCGCAATTGGCTGGCCGTTTTGCCTTTGCGATAGAGCCGCGCATCAGGATCAGTCTTGGACTGATGCGTCTCGTTGCTGCGCTTGCTGCCTTTGAAGTCGCCCGCGCTGCCGTCATCGTTGTCCTGATCGTCACGGTCCTTGCGCACGAAGCTCTTGTGGCCCGCCCACGCCTGAATCAAGGTGCCGTCCACGCTGAAGTGCTCACCTGAGAGCAGGTCCTTCTTCTCGGCAATGGCCACCACTTCGTTGAAGAATTTGATGACCGCGTCGTGCTTGATCAACCGCTCGCGGTTCTTCGTGAACACGGTGGGCACCCACACCACATCATCCATTGCCAAGCCGACGAACCAGCGAAACAGGAGGTTGTATTGCACCTGCTCCATCAATTGTCGCTCCGAGCGGACACTGTAGAGGATCTGAATCAGCATTGCCCGCAGCAGCTTCTCCGGCGCGATGCTCGGCCGTCCACCTTTTATGTCGACCTCGTACATCTCGGAGAACAGCCGATCCATCTTGGCGAGCGCTTCGTTCGCCATGACGCGAATCGAGCGCAGCGGATGCGACGCCGGAACGAAGTCGTCGAGCTTGCGAAAGGAAAACAAACTCTCAGTGAACGTGTCGGCGCCGCGCATGATCTCCGGGGGGGCAAGTTAGGTCCTTCTATCAACGCTTCAGGCACATCCCGCGATGACCTCTGCGATCAGTATTTCAGCGGCCTGTTAAGCCCTTCGTTAATCCGACCCGGATAGAAGACGCTGCGCGAGTCTATTGGGGCAACCAACCGCGTTGCGGCGCGTGGGCGCGTGTTGGTGGCCCGACGATGCGGACCGTCTTACGGCCTAGGACCCCGGACAAGCTCCTGAAGAGCTTCCCATCGGTCCAACTCATGCCCCAGCAGCACAAGCACATCAGAGGCTCTTAGCAAGTCCTCGAAGGATAGAGGCCTATTTTCAATCAACATCTGAAGCGTTGCGATCCGCGCTTCGTGTTGGGCTATTTGCTCCTTGATGACTTCCAAGGGCGGTGTTGGCTGAGTGTCCATATGGACACTGTAGGCGCTCAGGGTTCATTGGGGCAATAGCCGGGTTCGTGAACACAAAGTTCGCGGTTACTTTCACTGGGCACAAACGCCCCGTTGTGCGCGCGTGCCGCGCCCACGAGGCAGCAACTGGCACTCGAGGTCCGCCGAACCCAGGCTACAAGGGACCGGCGTAAAAGATGGGTGCTTCTCTGAGCGGGTTCACGCAGGCAGTGTTTTGCACTACAGCGGCTTGATGTTCGCCGCCTGCAGACCTTTCGGACCGCGCTTGGTTTCGAAGCTTACTTTTTGGTTCTCAGCCAACGACTTGAAACCCTCGGCACGAACCTCCGAAAAATGCGCAAAAAGGTCATCGCCCCCATTGTCGGGTGTGATGAAGCCGAAGCCTTTGGCATCGTTGAACCATTTGACCGTACCGGTTTCCATGATGATCCTTGAAGAGATAAGACTACTTTGGGGTGAGACACTGTGAGAGGTAGCCGGCCGGCGCATCGATCCTGGCTATGCCTGCAACGTTCGAAAAGCCGACTGCCGACGCGGCTGCGATTCTGTCTTCGGAACCGCCCCCTGATCGATCTCGTCCATCCCATGCTTCAAAGCAAACCGCCGTGCGTCGAGCGCGCAGGCGAAACTGCCTAATACTCCGCTGGCCGTTTGAATGCCGTCGCCATTCCGAAGAATCAGCATGGCGACATACATGCCATCGTCATAAGCTGCGAGTGGTCTGAGAACGAAACTCTTATAAGTAACCTCGCCGTTTTCCATCTATTTCTCCAAAACGAACGAATCATGTGATTGCCGACAGGCGCTTAACAGGCCGCTGAAATACTGATCGCAGAGGTCATCGCGGGATGTGCCTGAAGCGTTGATAGAAGGACCTAACTTGCCCCCCCGGAGATCATGCGCGGCGCCGACACGTTCACTGAGAGTTTGTTTTCCTTTCGCAAGCTCGACGACTTCGTTCCGGCGTCGCATCCGCTGCGCTCGATTCGCGTCATGGCGAACGAAGCGCTCGCCAAGATGGATCGGCTGTTCTCCGAGATGTACGAGGTCGACATAAAAGGTGGACGGCCGAGCATCGCGCCGGAGAAGCTGCTGCGGGCAATGCTGATTCAGATCCTCTACAGTGTCCGCTCGGAGCGACAATTGATGGAGCAGGTGCAATACAACCTCCTGTTTCGCTGGTTCGTCGGCTTGGCAATGGATGATGTGGTGTGGGTGCCCACCGTGTTCACGAAGAACCGCGAGCGGTTGATCAAGCACGACGCGGTCATCAAATTCTTCAACGAAGTGGTGGCCATTGCCGAGAAGAAGGACCTGCTCTCAGGTGAGCACTTCAGCGTGGACGGCACCTTGATTCAGGCGTGGGCGGGCCACAAGAGCTTCGTGCGCAAGGACCGTGACGATCAGGACAACGATGACGGCAGCGCGGGCGACTTCAAAGGCAGCAAGCGCAGCAACGAGACGCATCAGTCCAAGACTGATCCTGATGCGCGGCTCTATCGCAAAGGCAAAACGGCCAGCCAATTGCGGTACATGGGCCATACGCTGACCGATAATCGGCACGGCCTGGTGGTCAACGCTCGCGTGACACACGCTGATGGGCATGCCGAGCGTGAAGCGGCCAAGATCATGATCAACGATGCGCGGCAAGCGGCAGAAGATGCGAACGCAGAAATCACGCTGGGTGCAGACAAGGGTTACGACGCACAGGAATTCATTGAAGCCTGCCAGCAAATGAAGGTCACCCCGCACGTTGCGCAAAACACTTCTGGGCGGCGTTCAGCGGTGGCCGACGCGATTGCATCAAGCCTGGGCTATTCCATTTCGCAGCGAAAGCGCAAGTTGATCGAACAAGGCTTCGGGTGGGCCAAGACCGTGGGGCGCATGCGCCAAGTGATGGTGCGTAGTTTGGAGAAGGTTGACCAGATGTTCGTGTTGAACATGGCCGCCTATAACCTCGTGCGCATGCGGTCACTGGGACAAGTCCGCCCATAGTGGCGCAATGAGTAGTCACGAGGCCAACAATCGGCCTCAAACCGTCGAAAAAGACGGTGAATTCGCGTTGAAATTGCACACTGCGAAAAATCGCGGCAAAGGCCGCGGCGACAGACCAAAGCTGCGTCGTAAGCACCTGTATTTCAGCAACCTGTTAAGTAACTTGTCCGCGTGCAATCCGATATCTGCGTCTAGCCTCTTGGCGCAAACGTCTAGGATGCGACCTTTCCAGTATTCAGGGTCAATAATGAATGAGGTGGCGAAGAAAGCGTTTCTACTAGGAAACGTTTCTAATCGTGCCAAAACCACTTCGATATGGAGAAGCTCGCTCCGGGCTAATGCATTCGCGTTCATGTGAACTCCGCTTATCGAAGTGTTCTTCGGCTGCGCCGGCTCGTGATGACAAGGCGTTATCGCGCAGGTGTTGAAGGAAGATTTCGCGTCGGTGTTCGCGGACGTAATGCTGGAAGATTAACGGGATCGAAATCAGCATCGCGGCCCCGGTCACCGCGCATCCAATAAACGTTTCCGTCATGCGTATCCTCACTTAGCGGCGGCTAACGCGGAACGTGTCGAACTGCAAACACTGGCTTTATCTAAACGTTTGAGACATTTTATCGAAACAAAAGGTGTGCACAATAGGTACGTCTGGGTGTTTACCCTTTCTTTCTAGATTATCTTCTATGAGTTTTCAATTTTCAACGACCGATCGTTTTAAACAGCGAAATTATTACTGATATTTCGTGTCTTAATTATATTAATAATATAACAGCGCGATTAAACAGCGCGCGTCAGTCTAGTGTTCCAGACGATGCGCTGTGAGAATTGATTTATGCACTTGAGTATTTGGTGCAAGCAAGGCGACCGACGTTGCGCGACCAAACCGGACGCGGAATACCGACAAGCTGGTAATTGTCGTGTCGCGAGCGGCGACCCGTTGCGGCGTTCCCCGTCCGGTGGCCCCGGGTGTCTTTTTCTGCAAAGAAGGGTCATTCGGCGGGCCCCGCCAGTTCAACGGGCCGCGAGATCGACTGCAAACACCACTTTGCCGACGTGCCCACTTGCTATGGCTGCTGCGTGATCGCTCCGATAACCTGCAGTAACGCAGTCAAGGTTACCGGTTTGCCGAGATGCGCATCGAACCCGGCGCGCAACGCCCGCGCAGCGTCCTGATCACGTCCGAACCCCGTCAACGCTATAGCAGGAGCTTTGGCCATATTCGGCCGCTTGCGCAGTGCCTCGATCAGTTCATACCCGCTCATGCCAGGCATAGCGATGTCCGACAGAATCAGATCGAATTGACGTTCCTCGGCCACGGCAAGTGCCTTTTGCGCGCTGGACTCAATGGTGACCTGGGCGCCTTCGATTTCGAGCAGCGCGCCAAACGCCTCCAGGCCTTCGATCGAATCGTCAACCAGCAGAACCCTGAGTCCCTTAAGGATGCTGGCGTCGGCAACACCCGGCGACTTCGAGCGCACGGCAAAAGGAGAATGCTTTGGTAACCATAACCGGAAACAAGCTCCCCGACCGACCCCGGCCGATTCCCCTTCAATCCTTCCGCCATGCATCTCCGCCAGTTGCTTTGTAAGCGACAGGCCAATCCCGAGTCCGCCGCTATCGCGTTTGACGCTCCCGTCCGCCTGACTGAACATGTCGAAGACCTTGGGCAAGAACTCCGGCGCAATGCCCTTGCCCGAGTCTTTGACTTCAATGCAGGCAAAGCGTTTATCTTCGGACAGAGCAACCCTAACACTGCCCCCACGAGGTGTGAATTTGAGCGCGTTGCGAAGAAGATTCCATAGCATCTGTTCGACCCGCACGGAGTCACCCTGAACGACAAGTGCAGTGTCGGTCCCGGACGTACTCAGCGCGATGCCGCTATTTTCCGCATCGGTAGCGCACGCTTCCGTTACGGAGCGAACGACGGCGGCGAGGTCCACGTCGGCGAAATTCAGGGCGAGCTTTCCCGTGCGTACCCGGGACAGATCGAGAAGATCGTCGATAATCTTTGCTTGACTGATGACAGAGCGCTGAATGGCCTGGGCCGCGTCCCAAACCAGAGGAATATGCCGTGCATCGGGAGCACGACTGAGCAGCTCGGCCTTCACGTGAATGAGATTCAGCGGATTCTTGAGTTCGTGTGACAGTACGGCGAAGAATTCATCCTTCTGGCGATTGATGGATTCGGCCTGCGCACGCGTCGCTCGCTCCAGCTCAAGTTGCATCTGCTGTTGACTCTCCACGCTCTTCTTATCGGTCATGTCACGAGCGATCTTGGCCAATCCGCTGAAGCCTTCGCTGGTGACTTTGGTCATCACCCCGCTGCAGTAAATTCTCCTGCCATCTTTACGTTGATGCCATCGTTCGTCTTCGGCACGACCAATCGCCTTTGCGGTCTCGCGTTCCCGACGTGGGACATGTCGCGCGCGGTCCTCCGGCGTGAAGATCAGATCGACGAGCTTGCCCAGCACCTCCGGTTCGTCATAACCAAACACGCGCTGTGCACCCCTGTTCCAGCTCACGATCCTGCCGTCCAGATCCTGGACGATGATCGCGTAGTCGTCGGTGGCGACTGCGGCAAGCTTGAGCCGTTCCTCTCCCAGACGAACCTCCTGCTGCGCGAGGCGTCGCTCCGTGATGTCAATCAGCGTCATCACAGCGCCGTCAATATGGTCCTCGCCGGTTCGGTAAGGCAGCAGCCGGATCAGATACCATTCACCGCTCGTCGTGCTAACTTCGCGTTGCGTAATCTGCAGGCTTTGGAAAGTAGCACGCGCGTCGGCGGCCAGCTCCGGATAGATGAGGCGATGCGTCAGGTCGAACAGCGAACGGCCAATGTCCGTTTCGATCAGGTTGAATAATCCGACAGCGGGTGCGGTGTATCGTTTGATGCGCATCTCGCTGTCGACGAAAATCGTGGCGATGCACGTCGACGCGATCAGGTTTTGCAAGTCGTCGTTGGCCTTCGCCGTTTCTTCGACCTTCGCCTGAAGCGCGCTGTTGACGGTGATGAGCTCCTCGTTGACCGACTGCAACTCTTCCTTGCTCGTTTCGAGTTCCTCGGTCGCTGAGCGCATCTCTTCGTTAATCGCCTGAAGTTCTTCGTTTGAAGCCTTAAGTTCCTCATTTGAAGCATTAGATTGCTCAATGCTCAGTCGCAGGAGTTCCTTGGTGCGATGCAATTCGCCCTCAAGATGTGCGACGAGCGGATTTTGATCCGGGTTGCTCTGCTCTGCCTGGTCGGGGCGAGTCGTTTCCTCAACCTCATCGAAGAAAACCGTGCAGAACACCGCCGAGTCCGTAGCATCGTTGAACGGACGAACCGTCATGTTCACGTAGGAATGAGTGGCGCCGTGCGAGAACCGCACGCGCTCGGCATCGACGCTCCTGCCGTTTTGCAGTGCCTGAAAGAGCGCGGCGCGCAATTCAAGCCCCAAATCAGGGTTGATGAGTGTGAGCAGATTGTGCGAGGGCTCACCACCGACATAGCGTAGGAATCGCCCGACGTCGTCGGACATGTGCAGGATCTCCGCGTTCCTGTCCACTAACACACTAGGCGGTGCGTACCGTTCGATCGCCTGCTGATGAAGAGTCGCGAAAGTCAGGCCTGCGGGGTCGCGCATCGGTGCCGGCGCGAGCGGGCGCGGCGCGGGGGCCTGATTGCCGGTCACAGCCGGCGACGAGATCGACGGGACCTTCGTGGGTAATATTCTTGCCCGATAAATGCGGTGTTTCTTATCGACCGTGCTGAACAGATCGTCCGCGATGTCGACCGACTCCGAGGTCCCCAGAAACAGGAAACCACCCGGCTCGAGCGCAAAATGAAACGTTTCGAGCACCTGACGCTGCACGCTACGGTCGAGATAGATCAGCAGATTGCGGCACGACACCAGATTGAGATGCGAGAACGGCGGATCGCGCAGCACGTTGTGAGGCGCGAACAGAACACTTTCCCGCAGCGCCTTGTTGATCACGTATCGGCCGCGCTCCAGCGTGAAGAAACGCCGCAGGCGCGCAGGCGGAACGTCGGTCAGAATTGACTCCGGGTAGCTGCCAGCCCGTGCGGCTTCTATCGCCTGCTGATCGAGGTCCGTTGCAAAGACCTGCAGCTTCGGTAATTCGGTGCTCTTTGTCTTGCCCTCGTTGAACAGCATGGCGAGCGAGTAAGCTTCTTCACCCGTGGAGCACCCGGCCACCCATGCGCGAACGGACTCACCCTCCGCCTTGCTGCCGATGATGGCTGGCACGACTTCACGCTCGACCGCCTCAAATGCCTCACGGTCACGGAAGAAGTTCGTCACGCCGATCAGCATGTCGCGAAGCAGCGCGCCTGTTTCGTCCGGATGGGTTTCAACGAAGCGCTGATAGGCAAGCACGTCCGGCAGGCCGTTGACCTGCAATCGGCGCTCGATCCGCCTCAATACCGTCGCGCGCTTGTAGTGCTGGAAGTCATGGCCAGTACGGACACGCAACGCCTTCAGGATGCGTTGCAGCGCGTGCTCTGCCGCATCCATGCCGTCTTCAGCCCCTTCTGCCGCCGTCCCGCTCGGGTCGACGTCGGCGGTCGGAAGACTTATCGAACGGGCGTTCCCGGCCAGTTCGATCAGCTTCTGCGGGATGTCGACAACCGGCAGCACGATGTCGACCTGCCCGGTTGCCAAAGCGTTGGCCGGCATCTCCCCGTACTCGGCATCCTCCGGCGATTGGGCCAGCGTAATGCCACCGCATTCCTTGACACGGCCGATGCCGACTGCGCCGTCGCTGCCCGTGCCTGACAGAACGACGCTAATCGCACGTTCGCCGTGTGCTTCGGCCAGGCTGCGAAAAAACAGATCGATCGCGACAGGTCCGCCCCGGCCGCGCTCGGCTGGCGTCACGGACAGGTAACCATCGGTCAGCGACAGCGCGGTCGCCGGAGATATCAGATAGACGTGGTTTTTCTCGACCGGCGTGGCCTCGGTCACCTGCAGGACCGGCATGCGGGTGACGCGCCGCAGAACGTTGTCGGCCTGGCTTTCGTGCGAAGGCGAAAGATGGAGGACAACCACGAACGCCATGCCCGGGTCCCGCGGCATGTGTTCAAAAAATCGGATTAGCGCTTGAACACCGCCGGCCGACGCACCGATTCCGACGATCGGGAAGTCGAGGGCGGAAGTTTTGCGAAGCGCTGCCGTCTGGTTGCCCGCAGCATGATCTGATTTTTCCATCTGACGAAGACAACCTAGACTCAAGTATCGACCAGTTTAATCTGATATGGAGCAGCAGAAGTAAGCACTGGTTTCTTCTAAAGACCGGCGCGCAGCAAGAACCGGAAGACCCGGGTCTAACGACATGGGTCTAACGGGGCGCATTTTTTCATGCTGATGCAAATGGCTCGTCGTTTGCTGGTCTGCTCGACGGAGGGGAACACATGGATCAAAGACGCAACGGAGGGCAGGTCGTGGTAGTGGCAGCGTCGCTGGGTGGGCTGCAAGCGCTGCAAGCGATCGTCTCCACACTGCCTGCCGATTTCCCGGCGAGTATGTTCATCGTCATGCATATTGGCACGTGGCCAAGCCAGCTACCCAAGCTGCTCGCCGCAGAGAGCTGCTTACCGGTCGTCCATGGCTCCCACGGTGCGGTCATCACCGCGGGGACGGTTTATATTGCACCGCCTGATCGGCACATGCTTCTTGCTGAGGGCAGCATTGTCCTGTCGAGCGCGCCGAAGGAAAACTTCACGCGGCCGGCCGCTGACCCGCTCTTTCGTTCGGCAGCGGTCAATTATGGGAACCGCGCAATCGGCGTTGTGCTCACCGGAAAACTGGATGACGGCGCAGCGGGATTGAAGGCCATCCATGCCTGCGGCGGCTATACGATCATTCAAGATCCGTCGACCTGCGTTGCTCCCGACATGCCCAAAGCCGCTCTCAAAGCTGTTCCACCCGACGTGGTCGCTCCGATCGAGGACGTAGGCCCGGCCATCGTCAAAGCGTTGACAGACCATTCGTCGGAGGGTGTTGACATGAAAGAGAGAGAGCGCGCCGCGCTTGAGCTTAAAATTGCCACCACCGGTCATTCATCGCCAGCCGATTTGGAACGACTCGGACATCGCACGAGCTTGACCTGCCCGGACTGCGGCGGCGTCATTTGGCGCATCGGTGAGGGATATCCACTCAGGTATCGGTGCCATACCGGCCACGCCTTTTCCGCAATGTCGCTGGAGGCGGAGCAACGCTCAGGTGCCGAGAATGCGCTTTGGTCAGCGGTTCGACGCCTGGAGGAGAAGCTGCTGCTTGCGCACGAGCAACTTTCTCTGGCGGAGACGACACACAGCGTCGACGCATCAGCGTTTCGTGCCGAAATAGCCCCGTTGGAGATCGCGATCGAGACGGTCAGACGCTTAGCGATCGAGTCGGTCGCTACACTCCCCAATCAAAGCATTGAGTAATGCCGCGGCCGATTCGCCTGCGGCCGGACGGTTCGGCGCGAGAGTCTAGGTGACTGGCGGAGATGCATGCTGAGGCCGGCATACACCGACGGTAGCTGCGAATATTATAAGCCACGACTGCCCTGTTTTCCTCGATGCCGAAGGGGCGGGAATGGAGACTAATGGCCGGTCGCGACGCCAAAGCTGACGTTGAACGTCCTCGACCAACTGCTAGCGAACGTCGCTGGATGGCCGACTCCCGTCCCACGCGGCAGGCCGAAGCCGATCCTCACAGCGCTTGCCCGCTAGACATAAAGATCCACAGCGCCGTTTTGATAACGCCTGCTCTACGCCCGTCACGTCGCGAGCGGCGAAAATCGACCAAAGGCGCCTAGGGCGCGTAATTCTACGCTCTGTGTTTTGCCCAGCTCGTGCCATGTTTCAATGGGAAGAAATGACTGTAGCGGATCGCCGGTTGATCTATCTATCTGGAGATGCTGGAGGCCCTTCTTTGTCCGCGGTGCCTTCGTCTTCGAGTGCGTCGGTTTGCACGCCAAGCTCTTTTTGCGCTTGCTGCCAAAATTCCTCCGACCGCCCCTCAGGGCAACCGGCTTGTTCCCACAGTTGATAGGCAAGCTTACGAACATGTTCTTCGGGAGCCCCGGCGGGCACCCAAATTCCTCCGGGGATGGGCGCTTCAAATTCCTCCACCCCGCGCCCCCGGTTGAGTAGCCGGTAGCGACATCGCAGGACGTTTATTTTCTTCTCCTTCAGGCATGAAGGAGACCGAGAGGTGAACGTCTTGAAGCAGCATCTCCAAGCCACGATATTCACGCTGCTCGAACGCGGGGCAAGTCAGCGCAAGATCCACGAGGTCACGGGGATCGACCGCAAGACGATCCGCCGCTATCAGTCGATCTTTGAATCGCAGCGAGTCACGGGCGACGCAAATTCCTCCACCCCCGCGCCCGCCGGCATGGCGGAGCCGGTGGGCGCGCAAATTCCTCCACCGCAAACTCCTTCACTTTCGCGCCCGCCGGCTTCTCGGATCGTCGCACCGGTCAAACCGTTCAATTTCGCCCGTTCCGCCAGCGAACCCTATCGCGAGTGGATTGAGCAGCAGATACGCTTGAAGCGCAATGCCCAAGCGATTTACCAGGATCTGGTCGACCAGTTCGGCTTTACTGCGAGCTACGACAGCGTCAAACGCTTTGTGCGCGCCCTCCGGCACGTCGATCCCGAGCAGTTTGACCGCCTCGAGTTTGCTCCGGCTGAGGAAGCTCAAGTCGATTATGGTGAGGGCGCGCCGACGCGTGATCCGAGGACGGGCCGGTATCGGCGCCCGCGCTTGTTCGTCATGACGCTACGCTATTCGCGGCGCAGCTTCCGGCAAGTGGTCTGGAAGTCGAGCAAGCAGGTTTGGGCGCAACTACATGAGGACGCCTTCCGGTACTTCGGTGGCAGCGTGAGTTACGTCGTCCTCGATAACCTCCGGGAAGGTGTCATCACCCCCGACCTATATGAGCCGGAGCTGAACCGGCTCTATGCGGCGATGCTTGAGCATTACGGCGTCGTGGCCGACCCTGCTCGCGTACGAGACCCGAATCGAAAGGGCACCGTAGAGAACGCGATCCAACACACGCAGAACACCGCGCTCACCGGCCGGCGTTTCGAATCACTCGAAGCTCAGAACGAATTCCTTATGCATTGGGAGGAGAACTGGGCAGCCAGGCGCATCCACGGCAGAGCGCGGCGGCAGGTCGAAGCGATGTTCCAGGAGGAGAAGCCACATCTGCGGCCGCTGCCGGCCACCGCGTTCCGCTACTTCACCGAAGTCGTACGCACCGTCTGGGACGACACCACAGTAAGTATCGAGCGCAGCAACTATGCGGCGCGCCCTGCGCCCATCGGCAGCCTCGTCAGCGTGCGCATCTACGACACCACGATTGAGATCCGCGACCGGCGCACTCAGGAGTTGCTGCGCACCCATCCACGCCACACGCAGCCCGGTTCACTCGAATTGCCCGAGAGCGAGCGACCGTTCAATCCGTCGCGCCAGACGAGCCTGGCGCTCGCTAGCGCCGGCGACATCGGCCCACAAACGAAGGCACTTTGCCAGCATCTGTTCGACGCCGAAGGACGCGTCGGACATCGCGGCATGTGGGGCATCGTCGCGCTGGCGAAGAAGTATCCCGCCTGGCTCGTCGAGCAAGCCTGCGACCACGCGCTGCATCATCACCTGTATCGCTACCGGCAGGTGCGCACCGTTGTCGAACGGCTGTTCGAACAGGCACTTGAGCGCCTCGATCGGGCGCCCCAACTCGCCTTGCCGCTCACCCAGGAGCACCCGTTGATCCGGCCCGCAACCGAATACAGCGAGCTCTTCGACGCCGGCGCGCAGCACAGCGCCACATCTCGATCCTCCACGACGGGAGAAACCGTATGACCACCACCTTACCGGACATCGAACGCGCGCTAAGGCTATTGCGTCTGTCAGGCGTACGCGACACGCTCGAGACACGCGTGCTGCAGGCCCAAGGGAGCCAGCAACCATTTCTGGAGACCTTCGCGCTGATTCTGCAGGACGAACTCGACCGGCGACAGTCGCGCCTCATCGAGCGTCGCTACCAGCAATCGGGTCTCGAGGAGAGGCTTACCCTGACGGAATTCGACTGGTCGTTCAATCCAAAGCTGCCTCGCCAAGCCTGCTTCCAGCTACACGCACTGAAGTTCATCGCCGCTGGCGAAAACGGTTTAATTGTCGGCAAGCCTGGCACCGGCAAGTCGCACGTGGCGAAGGCCGTCGCATATCAGGCCGTCCTCCACGGGCACAAGGTGCAGTATCTCGAGACCGATGACTTCTTCAACCGTTATGCGCTGAGTGCGCAGGAACAACGGCAGGCGCGGCTGCGTGCCATTCTCGATTGCGACCTGCTCGTGCTCGACGACCTGTTCCTCTCACGTACGATCCCCGACGACGCCGGCGCACTATTGCAGACCCTGATCCATCAGCGCTACAAGTTGCGTCGAAGCGTGGTGGTCACCTCCAATCGCGTCGTACAGGACTGGGGCGCCTATCTTGGCGACAACACGATGAGCACCACGATCCTTGACCGCCTTATGCATCATTGCCACCTCCTCGAATTCAATGGTCGCAGCTACAGGCTCAAGGAAGCTGCCGAGGCGCTTGCGCAGAAAACGAAAGAAGGCTAAAACTCGACGACGTCCTGCGTTACGGGGTGGGGGAATTTGGGCGCCCATAAGTGGAGGAATTTGAACTGCCCGTCCGGGTTCGGGAGTAGGCTCGTCCATGTTGTCCTCTCTTGGGCAAGGTTACATCGCTGTTGTGTAGGTCATAGTATTCATGCAGCGGCGAGATGAAAAGAGCCCTACTTCTATACATCTTTTGTAGTGACCGCTTTCGAAAGGCTATCTGTTTTTTAGCTTTTGAGAAGTTAATGCATTTCATAGTCAAGGCTGACAGCTCTGTGATAATGTCGCGGTATCGTTCGCGTCTATGATGCATCGACCTAGGATGGCCTGAGTCGATCCCATCTCTTAAGCCGGGCACTTTGCCCGCAAACCGCTTACGGCAAGTGCATCGGATCCGTCCACCCTGCGCAGCCCCTGAGCGTTTTTTCTAGGTGCTACGGCAGGGCTCTCGTAGTCCGTCCATCGCAAGCACACTCCGCTTCTCATCTCGGGCGTTGCCCGCGCATTCAAGCTTTATCCGGGCATTAGTGCCTAACCCTTCCCTTGCAGCTTTGGCGGCCAACGAGTCGCCCAACTTGTTCATCGCGTCCACGCTTCCCGTTTGGCTGTGCCGACAGCAAACGCAGTAAGCACGACGCGCTGACTTCACCGCCCTCTGGGCCCGATCATCGGGAGCATCCGCCGACGGCAATCACGTGGTCGACGCGCGGCGCTAAAGTTTTGTAAGCAGCCGCCGAAACCTCTTTCATGGACACCAACAAGCCTCTTCAACTCACTCCCGACAGCGCACTCTACCTGGAAGCTCGGGCGCTAAGCCTGTCGGTTGCGGCGATCCGCAAGGCCCGGGGCAAGAAGAACCCGCAGGACTTTCCAATCGATTGCCCGGAGTGGCATCAGTCCTGCGCCGAATTCGCCTATGATGTGCTGGCGGTCCTTGAGACGCCTCGCAACTGGCGCGTGACCAGGGACGTTTAAAGAAAGAGCGGATCTTGCGAAGGTCTGAGGCTTTAAAGGCCGTTCCCGGTGGTCAGCGGTGTTGCTGCCGGGACAGATGCGGGAATGACCGATGCTCTGCCGCAAGTGCTTATCCATTGCTGTGACGGCTCCCAACTGCTTGAGCGGTCAGCTTTCGCATTTTTTTAGTTCCTTTTTAGCGCAGAGTGGTCATGAATGCCGGAAGTGAAAGCGTCCCGCTCAAGTGCGCGATCGGGACGCACCGAAGAAAGAACGCCATCGATGCGCCGCGCGTCCTCGTAGTTGACGACTTTATCGACACCGCCGACGCCATCAGCATGGTTCTGGATTTCAGCGGGTTCGATACCAATGCAGTCTATGGCGGCCAGCCCGCAATCGACGCCACTCGCCGTTGGCAGTCACAAATCGTCCTGCTGGACATCTGGATGCCCGACATGTCTGGCCTGGAAGTGGCAGCGCGCCTGCGCGCCAATGAGAAAACGTCGGAAACCATGTTGATTGCGCATTCCGCCGCAGCCGGGGAACGCGATCTCGAGCGGGCGAAACAGGCCGGGTTCGACGCGTTTTGCGCCAAGCCGACCGACGCGGCGGCCCTAGGCCCCTTGGTGCGTTACTTCGTGCCGGAACCGGTAGCGACGGTGTAGCCGCGAGCCGGTCTGTAGGACAATCAGGAACATCGCTTTCGCACGATCTCAGCGCGACGTCCCTGCTTGCATCCTCTTATCGCCCGCTTACGTCGGGACTTTTCCTGGCCTGTTGCGCCAGGTAGCCGTGATTGAGAAGATCTTCGGTGAACGCGATAACCGCTGCCTGCCATTCCGGGGTTCCCGGTTCAAAATCCCACGGGTTGGGTTTTTTTTTGCGCCCGGCGGATGGCAAGCACAGCCAAATAAAATTCGCCGGTTTTCGCTGGAAAGGCGAATGTCGAAGGACCTTCTGAACGGCTTTGATCGTCGCTCATAGCGCCTCTTCCCGGGCAAGGAACCAGACTGCCGCAATCAGACACCCAGGCTTCAGGGTTATCAGCGCCACGTCAGACATGACCATGTGGTCATAACGGTGAGCGGCCAGGTCGAACGCCGCGCGCCGGGGATGGGCGCGCCGCGCCAGGCGTAGCGAAGACGGTGCGTCGCACCGCTCTGGGGCAGATATTCTGGTCAGGAGAGGGTTCACGCTAGACGCCTGCAGGCAATGGAATGATTTCCTTCCAGCATTGCCTATGCCGCATTAAAACATCCAGCTTCGCCGGGAACTGCATTAAATCCAATGCCTGATTCAGGCAATCTGACGATTACCTTGAAATCGCCGCCAGGCGGTTGAGAAGTTTTTGCGCCCTTTCCAATATATCCGCCTCGGCATTCGCGTCACAAATGCCGAGCACCCTGGATTTCCAGTAAGTGGGTCGATCCATTAAACAATTGACGGCGAATGCCTTTTGCGACGTTTCCAAAATCGTCAACACCGCCTCAATGTGAGAAAGATCATTTCTTCTCAGAGCGTTGACGTTCATATTAATTTGACAACCATCTAGGGTTATCTGGTTCTGGCTCTTGAAACTGCCGTTTGTTCTCTCAGGCTCTGCAGAATGCGGTCGCGTCGACGCTCACGAATGTAGTGTTTGAATATGGCCGGAAGCGCAATGAAAACGGCGGTTCCCGCGACAATGCATCCCATCAAGGTTTCGCTCATGGCGACTCCTTTAGGCCCGCGCTCGGATCCAACAACGACTAAGTCACACGTCGGTTTTAAACTGATAATATTTGTCCAGCACTATCGGAACGATTAAAACATGCGTCAGATAACGTGTTATAAGGGTTAACGCCTAAAATGACTTTATCGAATCGATCGTTCGAATTTATGTAGGGAAAATTTGCCGAATGAGGAGGTTTATGATCAGCGGATGAATATCGCAAACGTTGTCTGATTAATAAGCAACCTTAACGGTCGGCGAATCCTCCGGCCGATTTTTGCGCCGGTCATAGATTCGCGTGGTCGCGATGTTGGCATGTCCCAGCCATTCCTGGACCTTGGTGATATCCGCCTCGTGCTCAAGCGCGTTGGTTGCAGCCGTCGCCCGCAGGCTATGGACGCCGAACCCCTGCAGTTCGATCCTGGCCTGATCCGCATAGGCGAGTACGGTCGTATAAACGCCATCGGCCGTCAGCCCCGCGCCGGTCTTGCGCCGTGCCGGCTGAAACAACGCCGCCCCCGGCATATCGCCATGCCCCGCCGCTTCGAGATAGGTATGGATCCGCTCCGCGCTGCCCGAATGCAGCGGCAGATGGCGCAGCTTGTTGCCCTTGCCATGCACCCGTAAATGCGGCTCCCCGCGCCGCACATGGATGTCGCGGACCTTCAGCAGACACAGCTCCTCGCGGCGCAGGCCGTGATAGAGCAGCATCGACAGCAGCGCGCGGTCGCGTTTGCCTTTAAGCGTCGCCGGGTCTGGCGCATCGAGCAGCGCCCGCGCCTGGTGGTCGCCGAGCGCCGGTGTTTTGCCCTCCCCGCTTTTGACGCGCGGCCGCTTTGCGCCCTTGACCGGGTTGGTTTCGACGGCAATGCCGGCGAAGCCCAAGAAATCCCGTAAATCGATCTGATACGCGCGCTTTCGTACGCGGATTGTCGAGATTGGCGAACCACTCGGCTTCCGCCGGCACGGCCGCGAGTTGGTGAAACTGCGCGGCCGTCAGCCGGCGGGCGGGTTCAGCGGGCGTTGGCAGGTCGGACATGACTCTCTCCGGGCAGTTCCGCCCCGTGCGTGCGGATCAGCGCGATCAGCTCGGCCGGCGTGATTTCGTGGCGGGTTTCGCGCTGGACGCCGGGCTTGCGCCGGTCGGTATCAATCAGAATGACGCTTCGGCTGTCGCCGCTCGCTTCCAAGCGCACCTGGCGTAACTGGTTATTCTGGCCATCGTATTCGGCCAGCAGATGCATCGCGCCGAGCGCGCCGTTCGTCGTGGTCTTCGGGAGATCAGTCGGAGTCATCGTATTCCATAAAAGAAGGACGCCGGCCGGCATCCGCCAGATGCTTATAGCGAGGCTATTACTATCGCTAACATATTTTATCAATAGCTAGCGGGACCGCTCCGGAGTTGCCCGCCGAGGCCCGGTGGGCGGATGCCGACTGGCCTGCGCCTGCCACTTCCGACGACGCTGAGTCGGACCAGCGACAACGTCTTTAGGCGGCCGCTGCCAGCCGTCTGACAGGTAGCAAAATCCTTGAGGCAACGAGCGAATGCTCTGCGTACTAGCGGTTCGCTGGCAAGGGCAGCGGTTCTGACTTTGGCGTCTTTCTCATTGGGGCAAGGCCGCAGGCCGCGTCAGCCTCAAGTGTGCTCAAGTCCCGGACCGCGTAGCGGCTGTCCCTAGGCCGGGGTCATCGGCCTGTGGGCAGACACCTTGTCCATCAGGAGATAACCGACGAGCTAGGTACGACGATTGCCCGCATTGGCCCGTCTCCTCCCTGTCCTACTCTCTCGGTGGACGTGGGACTTAGCCCGCCCTTTGGTCTGCTCTGGGGCGGGTTTTCTTTGTCACTCCCCGCACGGCGGCCTGCTAAGCTACTAGTTGCGCCCTTCCCCGGGGTGCTTGACGTAGCCTTGGTTAGTCCGCCTCCGCCTCGAAGTCGAGCTTTCTTTTTGTCCGCGCCGTCTGTCGGTTATCCCGCGCCCGTTTTAAATACGTTTCCCGTTTAGGCACCCTCGGAGCCTTGCTGGATAAGGCTTTGCGGGGAGCTATTGGAACAACGGCCCGGTCGAATTGGCATAAACGCCCGGTTAAATGGAACAAACGCCCAGTTATTGGCGCAACGGCCCGTCGCAAGTGCATATTGCAATGCAATAAATTAAGTGTACGGTCAATCGGTAGCTCGCGAACGGGCGTACTCGACCGTTGGACATCTCACTGGCAGGCCGGTGCTTGCGTCGTCGTCTAAAGCGCGCCCGGAATTGGGACTAGCGAAGTTCAGGAAAAGTTGGAAAACGCACGAAACGCTCTGCAAGCGGCTCAGGTGACTCTGCGAGCTGCGCCTACCCTCAAGAGTCGGTCTTGCAGAATGCCGTGAAGCCAGGCGCTGCGTGGTAATAGGTGCAAACAGAGGGTTGCGGAACTCCCAGTTCCAATATGGAATTGGCCTATGTTCTGGGAGTGAGAAGCGCCGATGAGCACACCGGATTTCTTCCGCAGCCGCCTGGATGCAATGATCGATTTGCGGCACCCGCTGGCCGTACTGGCTAACCGAATGCCCTGGACGTCGATAGAAGCGACGTTGACACCGATCTTCGAGCGGCGTGCTCGCGAAGGCCGGCTGAGCGCAGAGGTTGATCTGTTCGGCACGGCGCCCAAGCTGGCGGGCGCGGGCCATAGCGCTGCCGGACGTCCGCGCCTGTCGACCCGGCTGATGGTCGGACTGCTCTACCTGAAGCACGCATACAACGAAAGTGATGAGTCGGTTTGCGAGCGCTGGGCACAAGACGTGTACTTCCAGTACTTCTGCGGCGAGGACTATTTCCAGCCGCGCCTGCCATGCGATCCGACCAACCTCGTGCGCTTTCGGCAGGCGCTGGGCGAAGCCGGCGTCGAGGAGATGCTCGCGACAACAATTGCGGCGGCCGTGCAAATGAAAGCCGTAAGGCCGGCCGAGTTCGAGCGCGTGATTGTCGATACGACGGTCCAGGAGAAAGCAATTGCCTACCCGACTGACAGCCGCTTGCTGGAGGTTGCACGAGGAAAACTCGCAAGGCTCGCCCAACGCGCCGGACTGACGCTCAAGCAGACCTACCAGCGCGAGGGGAAACAGTTGCGTCGCCGGGCAGGCGGCTATGCGCATGCCAAACAGTTCAAGCGTCTGCGCCGGGTGCTCAAGCGTCAGCGCACGATACTCGGACGATTGCTGCGTGACATCGAACGCAAATTATCGGGTGCATCCGCTGAGCAACAGGCATCCTTGCGAATCTGGCTGGAGCGCGCCTGGCGTATCTGCCGTCAGCGTGCGAAGGACAAGCACAAACTCTACGCGCTTCACGCGCCAGAAGTGGAATGCATATCCAAAGGCAAGGCCCGCCAGCCCTACGAATTCGGTGTCAAAGTCAGTCTCGCGATCACGGAGAAGCAGGGTCTGATCGTCGGTGCGCGCTCGTTTGCAGGCAACCCTTACGACGGGCACACGCTGGCCGCGCAACTTGAACAAACGAACATCTTGCTGCAGGATTTGCCGGGCACGCCGACGCCGAAGATCGTGCTGGCCGACCTCGGATTTCGCGGTGTGGATGCCGATGTTGCGCCGGTGCAGCTGATTCATCGAGGTAAACACAAGGCGCTAAGCAGTACGCAGCGAAAGTGGTTAAAGCGCCGCCAAGCGATCGAGCCGATCATCGGGCACGTAAAACAGGAGCACGGCATGCGGCGTTGCTGGCTAAAAGGGCAAATCGGCGACGCGTTACACGCAGTGTTGTGCGCGGCGGGCTACAACTTGCGCTGGCTGTTGCGCGCCATCGTCCGCCTGGGGCTTGCGCCCATATTTTTTGTTCTTGCGTGGCTGCGCTGCTGGTTCAAAGACTCGCCCGAAGCCTTGTTCGCGCCCCGCGCGACCGTCCGAGATGGAAAGGTGGGACTGCGCCCCGATCGACCACTCGGGAGCACGCGCGAGCGAGATCGAATTTTGCAGGTGAGACTCAAGAGAAGGATCCAAACCTTCCATCGACCACTGGGCGTGCGTCTTAGGCCTGCAAACCTGCCGCACCGCTGCCCGGCGCCTCCCGTTATGTGAGATGGCGAACATTACCGTTCTACTGGTCGATAGGTGACCGTTGCTGAGCCAACGATCTGCACCTCAGTTGCCAACGTGACGCCTATATTGCAACGTGTCGAAAGGTTCTCCCGCCGCTCTCGCCCATAGCCGCGCCCACCTACCCGCCTCTGACTTCTCCATGGGCGTCGTGGCCACAATCAACCGGTTTACCGCCTTATCGAGGTGGCGCAGCGCATAAGCTCGGCGCGGGTGCGGGGTGCGTCTAGGCATGGCGACCTTTGGTTAGATGCTATCGAGCTGTTATCTATCTACTAGCTTAAGTAAGCCGCTAGCGCCCTTTCCATTACCTATACGAGCAGCAGCCGATCCCACTCACCGATCCCAATCAGCAATAGCACGTATTGCTAGTGAAACACCGACCCAGTTTGCTTTTGGGTTGCATTCGAATCGCAACCTTTTGGCCCGAATCGAACTGATGCACATGATCGTGAAAGGACAGATGAAGTTCGCTCGCGGAGCGCATCTGTCTGCCGCTGATCAATTCTACAACCTCGCAATATAAGCAGTACTTCGCATTGCTCAATGCAACGTCGCGCGATCTTACGGCTGGGCGCCAGAAACAGCCGAACGGGTCGAACTGCGTTGCGCACTTGGGCAAAAATGCCCCCCCTATACCTCATCGTCAGCGTAGTAACGCGCCGCGGCGTCGAGCATGCGGCGTCGCTCAGCCCGCACGTAGATCGAGGTCGTCTGCAACGACGCGTGGCCGAGAATCGTTTGCACGACGTCGGTCGGCATCTCGCGTGCGACCGCGCGCGTGCCGAACGAAGTCGATAGATGAATCGTTGCGTGGTCATCTATTGCTCGGGTAGCGCGCTATGTCTCCGATGGCATCCCGCCGGAAGCGCATCGAAAGGCGCGCCCGCCGCTCTCGCCCATAGCCGCGCCCACCTGCCCGCCTCTGACTTCTCCATGGGCGTCGTGGCCACAATTAACCGGTTTACCGCCTTATCGAGGTGGCGCAGCGCATAAGCTCAGCGCGGGTGTAGGGTGCGTCTAGGCATGGCGACCTCTGGTTAGATGCTATCTATCAACTAGCTCAAGTAAGCCGCTAGCGCCCCCTCCATTACCGGAAATTTTCAAGCTAGTTGTCGCCTCAACGAATAATTTCAGGCTGCCTTTCTCTCCTGGTTAGGGCGTCGTGGGGTACCGCCCTGGTTATCGATTCGATCCGGGTTCAGGTGCACAGCATCGACGCGTTGCCAGTTGCGCGTTGGGCCTTTCCACCGAAGCGGATTGCGTTGCCGGGCGTACTCGTAGAGCGCCGCGCGTCGATCCAGAATGTCCTGATCGAGGTTGGCATGACGCTGCGCCGGCGTGACGAACCGGATCGCGCTGTGACGATGCTCCTCGTTGTACCAGCGCACCAGTGCGCCCACCCACGTGCGCGCGGCAAACAGGGTATCGAATGCCTTGAGCGGATAAGCAGGTCGATACTTTAGGGTCTTGAACAACGACTCGGAGTAAGGGTTGTCGTTGCTCACGCCCGGGCGACTCAGCGACGGCATGACGCCCAGCGCCTGAAGGGTGGCAAGCATCGTCGCGCCTTTCATCGGGCCGCCGTTGTCCGAATGCAAAATCACCTGGGCGGGCTGTATCGCTTCGCGCGCGCAGAGGTCCTTGAGGACTTCGCTGGCCAGCACGCTGCTTTCCTCGGCATACACCTGCCAGCCGACAATTTTGCGACTGAACACGTCGAGAAACAGATACAAGTAGAAGTACTGCCCACGAACCGTGGTCGGCAGATACGTGATGTCCCAGCTATACAATTGGTTCGGTGCATCGGCGCAAACCGAACGGGGTTTGCTGCGTGCCTGTGCCGGCCGTTCGCTGCGCCGGTGTGCGAGTTGCTTCTCGGCCTTCAGGACCCGGTAGAACGTCGATTCGGAGGCGATATAGCGTTGCTGGTCTGCCAGTCGAGGCACGATCTGGCTTGGCGGCAGATGACCGAATTCGGGCGAGTTCGCGATCGCCAGAAGCTCGGCGCGTTCGTCGGCAGAGAGCTTGTGACGCGGCGCGTGATGCCGTAACGAGCGCCCGTCCACCGCGTCAGGTTCGCCGCGCTGCCAGCGCTGAACCGTTCGAGCACTGAGCCCTAGAATGCTGCACGCACGCGCCTGGCGAGCCCCGGCCAGGGTCGCCTCGCTGATCAGGTCGATCAATGCCTTGCGCTCTTCAGGGACCGTCATTCGGCCTCGCCCCCGAACAGCGCACGGTGCTTTTTTTGCAGCACCAACAGCGCCGCAGCTTCAGCCAGCGCCTTCTCCTTGCGTTTGAGTTCGCGCTGCAGCTCGAAATTGGCCTGCTTCAGATCCCGGACTTCCGTGGCGCTCTCGCGCCGACTACCGGTTCCACCGACCGTGCAAAAATCCGCTCGCCACTGCGCGAGATGATGTGCGAACAGGCCGCGCTCGCGACACCAGCTGTTCAACGCTTCGTCGACCAACCCGTGGCTCTCCTGCAAGGCCATCAGCCGTTCTTCCAGCGACCAGTCTTCCGGACGTCTTGCGTGTTCGGAGCCCGAGCTCCGCTTCGCGGCGGCGGCGCCTCTCATCCACTTCCTTAACGTCAGTACGTTCACGTTCAATTCGTCGGCCACTGCTCCAACCGTTCGGGGGCCGCGCTGCAGGACCTTCGACAGCGCCTGTTCCTTAAATTCAACAGAATACGTTTGTTTCGCCTTCACCCTGTACCTCTGACTCTTCTCGATAAGAAAGTTCAGAGGCGACAACTAGTCTGACGCCGGGGGTTACCTAATACGAGGAGCAGCCCGTCCCGGTCAGCAATAGCACGTATTGCTTGAGAAACACCAACCCAGTTTGCTTGCGAGTTGCATTCGAATCGCATAGTGATTGGCGCCCCGAGGCATTAGATCCTACCGACTGATGTGAGGCGTTTGCGCTCGTGCGGGTTGGAGTGCTCCCGTTCTCGCACGGGCTTTTCACGAGACACGACGCCGCGCGATTGGTCGGGATCTAGCGCTTGCCCCTCACGCCCCTCCAGCGTTTCCCACTTCGCGCAATGTTGCCTCAGTTGTTCCACTCATCGCGTGCCGACAGCACCATAGGCATACTGTGCCGTGCGCTCGGCGTAGTGGCTCCAGTCCGCCCGGGCGTAGGCGACCCTTCCGCAGGGGCCCGCCCATGAACGCCTGGCGAACACTGCCGCAACGCCTCCTTCGCCGCCTGGTCATGTCCCGTCACCCGCATGCGAACAGCGATCATCGCATCCACCCTCCAGAGATCAACGCGATCCTCCCCGGCGCCTTCACGGCGCGCCTGACGCCCGATAACGTCCTCATAGTGCCGCCGATAAATATCGGCTAGGCTGCCCGGCAACGACTTTTCTGATCTGGCCCCGGCCCTCGACACCGCTCGCTCTTGTTGACCGCGGCCAAGAAGATCCGGCTAATGCTTTGGTCTACCGGGAACGTCGAGGCAGCTTCACCGAAGGGCTGCGTGGGGAAAACAGTCGGCGTTGTTTGCACCGTGCTGACGGGGCCTCACTCAGAGGTGGCCTCGGTAGTTCGGACAGGTTTCCGAGAATTTTAAGTGGAGCGTCCGAGGCAATCATGCTGCCGATTTGATCGCTGGCAGCGACGCGAAGTATGCCTCATCCGGCGTCTGATCCGCCAAGCTCGAATGGGGCCGTTTCCGGTTATATAGCTCGATGTAGTCGCCGATGGAGCGCCGGGCGTGGCTGACCGACTCGTAGGCCCTCAGGTACACTTCTTCGTACTTGATGCTGCGCCATACGCGCTCGACGAACACGTTGTCGCGCCAGGCGCCTTTGCCGTCCATCGACAGCTGCACGCCGCGCTCAAGTACGGCGTCGGTGAACGCGGCCGCCGTGAACTGGCTACCTTGATCGGTGTTCACGATGTCTGGCAGCCCGTAGCGGGCGAATGCTTCTTCCAGCGCTTCCACGGCATGTATCGCCTCTAGCGTAATGGCCACCCGGTGCGCAAGAACCTTGCGACTCGCCCAATCTACTACCGCCGTCAGATAGACGAAGCCACGCGCCATGGGAATGTACGTTGTGTCGAGTGCGAAGACCTGATTGGCGCGCTCGATCTTCATGCCGCGCAACAGGTACGGCCAAACCTTGTGCTGCGGGTTGCGTCGGCTCGTGTTGGGCTTGCAGTAAAGCGCTTTCACACCCATACGCTTCATGAGCGTGCGCACGCGACGGCGACCCACCCCATGGCCTTCCGGCGCAACAGACGGACCAGCATTCGCGCTCCGGCGAACGGAAACTCCAGGTGCAGCTCGTCGATCCGGCGCATCAAGTTCTGGTCGGCCTCGCTGACCTGCCGCGGCCGATAGTACGCACTCGATCTGGCAATGCCGACGAGCTTTGCTTGCTGCGACACCGGTAACTGATGGCCACGGTCAATCATCGCTTTGCGCTCAGCAATCCCGCCTTGTTGAGCGCGCCGCTTAAAAAATCATTTTCCAGAGAAAGCTGGCCGATCTTGGCGTGTAGGGTCTTCACGTCTACCGGCGGCTCGTTCGATACCACGCCCGCCGTTCCAAACACGTCGGCCGCACGCTCCTGCAGTGCCGTTTCCATTCCGTGATCTGGTTCGGGTGCACATCAAACTGCTGCGCTAGCTCGGCCAGCGTGCGCTCGCCTTTGACTGCCGCCAGCGCCACTTTCGCTTTGAACGCCGCTGAGTGCGTGCGTCGGGTTCTCTTCGTCATGTCCTCGGTTCCTTTGCCTGCATTATCGCTGGCTAAGCCCCGGGCGTTCCACCTATCCCGCTGTCCGAATTCGCGCGGCCACCTCTCTCCGCGACCCGGCCTCGACTGCGTACCGCCTCCGCTAGTGCCTGCAGACTGAACGGCTTAGGCAAGCAGGCGTCACAGCCTGCTTCAAGGGCCAGCGCCTCATCCTGGCTCACAGGTCGCCCCGTGACGGCAACGATGGGAATACTGGCAAAGCTGCTCAGCTTCCTGAGTTGCGCAACCAGGCGATAACCGTCGACATCCGGAAGATTGACGTCGGTAATGACCAAATCGAATTGGCCTTGCTCAGCAACGGCAAGCGCCTCTGCGGCATTCGCCGCAGCGGAAACGTGCGCGCCGTTCAGCGATAAGAGCTCGGCCATCGCGAGCAGTGATTCTTCCGAATCCTCGACAAGCAGCACGCGGGCATTGTCGAAGACGGCCAGGTCGATCGGCTTATCCCCCGCTTTCCGATCAACCGACGTCGCGTCGGCGGGAAGGCAAATAACGAATTGCGCACCGCGGCCGGCACCGTCTGAAAAGGCTTCCGCGGTTCCACCGTGCAACTGGGCGATCTGCCGGACGAGCGACAGTCCAATGCCAAGCCCACCGGCTCGTGCACGTACCGGCACGTTCGGCGCTTGCTCGAACATCTCAAAGATGGTTCCGAGTGCATTCGGCGCAATGCCACACCCCGTGTCGGCTACTTCCAGGCGCACTTGCCCCGCATCTTCCCGAAGGCGCACGGTGACCCGCCCCTGACTGGGGGTGAACTTAAGCGCGTTGCTCACCAGGTTCCAGATGATCTGCTCCACGCGCACTGCGTCACCGCGAATTATCACGGGCGTTGACGGAACGTCGAGTTCAAACCGTACTTCGTTTTTGTCGAAATCATCCTGCATCGCTCCAGCGATCGCGCGAACAATCGCGGCTACGTCAGTCGGTGCGAACCGCAAGGACAACTTCCCCGTCTGGATTCGCGAGAAGTCGAGCAAGTCATCGATGATCTGAGCTTGAGCAAGCACTGACTTCTGAATTGCATCAGCGATCTCCTGAATCCGCCCACTCGTTCTTGCCTCCGGCAAGCGAGCAAGAATCTCGGTTTTCACATGGATCAGGTTCAGCGGATTTTTCAGTTCATGCGAGAGCACTGCGATGAACTCATCCTTCAGCCGACTGAGTTTGCGAATCTCTGTGTTATCCGCGCGCTCGCGCTCGAGCACCATGTCCTTCTTGCTTTCGGCTAACTTGCGACCGGTTGCATCGTGGACGATCTTGGCGAAGCCTGAAAAGCCCGCGACGTCGATACGACTGAGAAACCCGCTGCAAAAGATGCGACGGCCGTCCTTCGTTGCATGCCACCGCTCGTCCTCGGCACGTCCATTGGTAGCGGCTTTTTTGCGCTCATGGGCGGGCACGCCGTCGGCAATGTCGTCTGGCATGAAGATCGGATCGAGCCGATGGCCGAGCATCTCTTCTGCGGTAAAGCCGAATATGCGATTGGCGCCGACGTTCCAGCTGACGATCGTGCCGTTATCGTCCACGACGATGATCGCGAAGTCGTGCGTCTCACGGGCTGCAAGACGCAGCTTCTCCTCGCTCGCCTGCGCTTGATTCTGCGCAGCTTTCTGTTCCGAGATGTCGATCAAGGCGAGCACCGCGCCATCAATGCGGTCGTCGTCGGTGCGGTAGGGCAGCACGCGTGCCAGGAAGGTGCGCCCATCCTTGCTTCGCACCTCCTTTTCGGAGCGCTTCAACGATTCGAAGGCGCTGCGCATGTCGCTGAACAGCTCGGGGTAGTCGAGTCCATGCGTCAAGTGCTGCAGTGGCCGTCCTTCATCGCCTGAACGGATGTTGAAAAGCGTCTCCGCTGGCGACGTGTATCGCTTGATATTGAGCGCACGGTCAACAAACACGGTAGCGACGCCTACCAACGAAATAAGATTCTTCAAGTCGTCGCTGACGCGCGCCGACTCCTGCACCTTCGACAACAATTCAGAATTGACTGTCATCAACTCTTCGTTGAGCGACTGCAGTTCCTCGCGACTGGCCTCCAGTTCTTCGGTGGCCGAGCGCAGTTCCTCGTTCATCGCTTGAAGTTCTTCGTTGGAGGCTTTGAGGGCTTCATTGGACGACTGCTCATGCTGCATCGAACTGCGCAACAGTATCTCGCTGCCTGCCAGCGCTTGCCTGAGCGAGTCGACCGTTTCCTCTTCCTCGGGCCTGGCGAGCGTTGCAGCGGGCGTATTGCCGGGAAGCGCTGTCAACGGGTCGCAGATGACCGACACGAGCTGCTCTTGATGCGCGAGGTCGCGGTAAGGCCGCAGCGACAAGTCAACGACAATCTCGCCGGATGCGGTGACGAACGGCACGGCGGCTTGCTCTTGACGGCGCGCGCTCGTCAGACACCGCTGCACCGCCTGCCGCACTTGCGCCTGCGCGTCGCTGCGCACGATGTCGAGCAGGTTGCTTACCCTCGCTTGGCGTGCGTCTTCCGTGATCCTGTTTGCGTTCGCAGAACGGTGCACGATCGTGCCGTCCTCGCGAATAACAATGAGGGGCGGCCCGAACAGTTCATGCGCGCGCGCCAGGTTTGCCGAACTTGTTTCGGCAGTTTTCACTTCAGGCAATCTGGTGAAGAACATTTCGCCGCCGAGAACGGGCGGTGGACCTCCATCGGTCTGTGAAGTCAGGCTCGGGGCAAGCGCAGTCGTTCGCGCGCGGTAGATTCTCTGCTGCTTTTGCACGGGAGCGAAGAGATCATGTGCGAACTCGGCGGATTCCGCCGTTCCCAGGAATAGAAAGCCTTCGTGTGGGCGGAGGGAAAAATGAAATGTTTCCAGCACGCGTGTCTGCGCCCGACGGTCCAGATAGATCAGCACGTTGCGGCAGGAAATCAGATCGATCTGCGAGAAAGGCGGGTCCCGGAGCAAGTTGTGCGCGGCAAAAATGACGGTGTCGCGCAACGACTTACTCAGCCGGTAGCGATTTCCATCCTTGTTGAAATACTGGCTCAGGCGCGCCGGCGAGATATCGTTCTCGATGGCTTGCGGGTAGCTGGCCGTACGGGCGATTGCAATGGCGCGCTCATCGATGTCGCTGGCATAAACGGTTACTCGGGGCCGATGCTGCAGGCGACGAACCGCCTCGTCCAGCAAGATGGCGATCGAAAACGCTTCCTCGCCGGTGGCGCATGCGGGAACCCAGGCGCGCAGTTCATCACGCTCCTGAGCATTCGCCAGCAGCTGCGGTATCACGGTGTGCTCGAGCGCAGCAAAGGCATCGGGATCACGAAAAAAATTGGTTACGCCGATCAGCATGTCTGCAAGCAACTTCGGCGTCTCATCCGCGTGCGCTTCCAGAAAGTCGCGGTAAGCAACGGCGGTGGGCATCGCGTTGACCTGCATGCGGCGCTCGATGCGGCGGGCGATCGTGCCGCGCTTGTAACTGGAAAAGTCGTGCCGCGTTCGCACGCGCAAGGTTTCGAGCACCTCGTCGATCGCGTGGGCGTCCGTGGCGGGTAATGACTCGTGCGCAGTGGGCTCAACGTCTGACGCTGTCGGTAACCGAATCGCAGCCGCGTTGCGCGCCAGCGTCAATACGGTCGGGATAATTTGATCGACTGGCAAGACCACGTCTATGTCGCCGGTCGCGATTGCGCTGCGTGGCATCTCACCGTACTGCGCTTCTTCGGGGCGCTGCGCGATCGTCACCCCGCCTCGCTCGCGTATGCGCGAAATACCGACTGAGCCGTCGCCACCGGAACCTGAGAGGACGATGGCGAACGCGCGGGAACCGTGCGCGTCCGCGAGGCTGCGAAAGAAGACGTCGATGGAGGTGGGCGGCAAGCGCGGTGGTTGGGCTTCGCTCAACCGCAGATACCCGTCCACCATCGATAGCAATTTGCCCGGAGGAATGACGAAGACGGTGTCCTTTTCAAGCGGCACCGGACTGCTGACTTGTCTGACGCGTAATCTGGTCGCGTTCTGAATGACCTCGTGCGCGTGGCTGGTATGGTCCGGTGACAGGTGCAGCACCACGACAAAGGCGGCACCGGTAGACGTCGGCGCACTTTCGAACAGCCGCAAAAGCGCCTGAACGCCACCGGCGGACGCGCCGATGCCGACGACCGGAAAATCCGGCCCAGCCGACTTGCCATGATGCCTCGCAGCAGCACTGATGGGCATACTCTCTCCGTACGCGGCCAACTCTTTGAAGGCCCCAGCGCACCGACGACCATTTTGATCCAAGCAGTCAGGGATTCTCGAAAGAGCGACAGTTAAAGGAAGGCTCCGCTAGCTCGAAGTCATCCGAGCGATGATATCTTGTAGCGGGCTTACGCCGCCGCCTTTCTGGCAAAAACCGTCGAAGCCTGCGGGAACGCCGCGCGGGCGAACGGCGCTTTCATCCAATGAGGTATGGGCAATAATCAGCGCGTACGATAGATTGTCGCGGGCTCGCAGGAGCGCAGCAAGCTGGAAACCGTCAGGTGACGGCATATTGATGTCGAGTATGGCAACGTCGGGCGTCCATACTTGGACGCGCGCGATGGCATCGCTGCCGTTTAAGGCGAACCTCGTTTCATGACCGGCACAGGCAAGCGCCAGGGCAACAGCCTCGGCGCCGATCGCATAATCGTCGACAACCAGAATCCGTAGGGAATCAGGCCGTGATGTCCGCCTTGCGGTCCAGATTGAAGTTTTTGTGGTGGAATGCATGCCGACCCCGTCCTTCTAATGGCGCTATCAACGCAAGCGCTGGGCCCACGCCGCATTTCTTGCTGAGCGCGGAAACGGCAAATAACTAGTCGCCGCCAATTCACCGCTGAAATACACGTGTTGATCCTTCTGGAGGTTTCACTCCGGCGGCCCGTCCGACGCGGTAGCCAGCTGTCGCGTGGACACGATCAGGGCTTCCAAACTTGCGACGCGAGCCTGAAGGTCAGCGACCTCTGGACTTTCGGAGGCTTCAGCTATTGCAAGCCGGTCAAGCGCAAGCAGCATACTTTCCTGGAGGCGTCTGACTGCCGCTCAGAGGGCGTCCTCAGCACCCCGCCGCTGCTCGGATTCAAGGGACAAGGCCGAAAAAGCGTGGCCCGTGTGGCATCGATATCGCAGCGGGGCATCGTTACCAATGCGCCAGATAGCACCGCCGCATCGGCCCGATCCTGCAACATTTCGCGCTCAAGCGGCATCTGCTGCGCGCCGCGCTCTATCGCAAACAGCTCGCTGCCCGGTTCGTTGCCTGGCGTGAATTCACCGAACTCGCCCAAAGTCCGTCCTGCTCATCCTGAGGCGTGCTCTTCTTGCCGCTTTTACGACCCAGTCCGATATATTGACAATGCGAAGCCGCCGTCTCTCCGAGCCCGCTGCTGGCGCCCGTGATTACGACTACCTTCTCTTTAATGTTCTGCATGGCGAGCGATGGAACGGGGTCGCTCGGATCGGCGCTTCACCGCTGGATGGAAACCGTCCATTACGGACGCGCGCGCTTCAGGGAAGCACGGAGTTGACGCCGGCAGTAGCGGCGGCCAGGGCAGCGTCAGCCAGCGCGGCCTGTACCGCTTTTCGCTCCTATAACGACAGTGCGGCACGGCGAGGAGGAAGGGCTTCACGCGTTGGCACAATCCCGGGACACGGGGTAGTGCTCGCGCTGCGCCTCTAGCCGCTTTCCGTCTCGAGAATCAGCTTCGCAAGAATCATCGCGCGAAGATTTTTTGGCTGAGGCGTTCCACTGCGCGGGCGGAAGACCGCGTCGCCGCGTCGGATCAACGCTCCGGAGAGCGCGCAAATTCCGTCCCGCTGTGCGGTTCCGCGCACCCAACCCTGTTCGGCGTAGTAGCAAACGCCGCGTTCGCACCATTCAACCAGGGCTGTGCGCGCGCTCACCCGCTCCACCGCTCGGACCGCGGACCTCTCGAATTTGAGCCTCGCGCTGCGTTCAGTTGAAGCGAGCACCGATGAAAGCGCTTTGCCCGCGATGAAACTGTCGCTGCTCGAGAGCTTAGCTACAGTCGTCAACCACCCACCTATTGAACTTCGGTCGTCGTGAAGAGTGCCCAAAATGCCCCCAGCGGAGTTTGCATTGCTATCGAAGTGTGCACGAGGGCACAGCAACGTCTGTGCCGAACCCAGCACGCAGTCCGGCGCTCGCCATCAATTTTGTGGCGTGGCGTGGCGTGCCGGCGCTGGCGTGACCTCGATCACCGCGGTGCAGCGGCTGCATGTCGCCGCATGGGTCGAGCTGCAGACGCAGCGGCTCTCGGCGCCGACCGTCAATCAGCGCCTGGCCGCGATCCGCCACCTGTTTGACTGGCTGGTGACCGGCCAGATCGTGCCGCATAACGCGGCCGCGTCGGTACCGGGGACCGAGCCACACCACGAAGCAAGGCAAAACCGCAGTGCTCGATGCCATCGATGCGCGGCAGCCGCTCGACAGCATTGATGTGAGCACGCCGATCGGTCTGCGGGATCGCGCTGATTGCACTGATGGTTTTTGTTCGCGCGGGTGGGCGCGGCGCTCGCGATGCGGGTCGAGGACGTCTATGTGCAGCAGCGGCGTCTGTGGGTGCGCCTCCGGCGAAACGGGCGGCAAGCGGCACGAGATGCCGTGTCACCACACGCTCGAGGCGTACCTGCACGCGTATCTGGAACAGACCGGCCTGCGAAATCAACCGAAGAGCCCGCTGTGCCGCACCAGCGGGTGGATCAGTGCCGGAGCGTCGAAACAATAATGGGCACGACGACGATACAAACGACAGCGACTGCATCGAGCAGTTCGATTAGCGTAGCTAACATAACATCTCAACAAGGTTACGAGGGCGATCGGTATTGTCATACTAAAACGATCGTACCTTGTTTGCAAAATCTTTCAGATGTTAACTTCAAGGTGAAAACCCGACGACGGGCGTTGATGTTTAGCCGCCCCTGCACCGGTGAGCGGGCTTTTCTTATCTTCATACACCCCAGAGCGGATAAGCCATGCGTGCAAGGATTTGAATTGCGCGCAAAAAAGCCCGTTTGCAAGCTGCGATCAAGGTAAGCAGACGACTGGCGCTCGAGTCCGGCACACCAACGCTAGATGGACCGGCATAAAGAGCCCCCGGGTTTCTCTGGCGGTGCCAAAGGCAGTGCTGCGCATTACAGCGGCTTGATGTTCGCCGCCTGCAGACCCTTTGGACCGCGCTTGGTTTCGAAGCTTACTTTCTGGTTTTCGGCCAAGGTCTTGAAACCGTCGGCACGAACCTCCGAAAAATGCGCAAAAGATCATCGCCGCCAGTGTCGGGGATGATGAAGCCAAAGCCCTTGGCATCGTTGAACCATTTAACAGTATCAGTTTCCATGTCGATCCTTAAAGTAAAAATAAGACCCCGTCTCGGGCGACATACTCCGAGAGGCCAGTCGGCCGACGCAGTCCATCGTGCTACGCCCGCAACCTTCCAAAGCCGGACTGCCGACGCGGGGGCGATTCCGGCTTCGGAAGCGTCCCCTGATCGATCTCGTCCATCCCATGCTTCAAAGCAAACCGCCGTGCGTCGAGCGCGCAGGCGAAACTACCTAACACTCCGCTGGCAGTTTGAATGCCGTCGTTATTTCGAAGAATCAGCATGGCGACATACATGCCATCGTCATACGCTGCGAGTGGTCTAAGAACGAAACTCTTATAAGTAACCTCGCCGTTTTCCATCTGGTTCTCCGCTAAGAACGCTTACGTGAGTGCAGACAGGCGTTTAAGTAACTTGTCCGCGTGCGATCCGACATCTGCGTCTAGACTCTTGGCGCAAATGTCGACGATGCAACCTTTCCAGTATTCAGGGTCAGTAACAAACGAGGCGCCGACAAAAATTTTTCACTCGGAAATATTTCTAAACGTGCCAAGACTACCTCGATGTGAAGAAGCTCGCTCCGGGGCCAATGCATTCGCGTTCATTTCACCTCCGCTAACAGGCGTTATTCAGCCGCTTCGGCCCGTGATGACAAGGCACTATCGCTAAAGTGTTGAAGCAAGATTTCGCGTCGGTGTTCTCGGATGTAATGCCGGATCATTAATGGGGTGGAAATCAGCATCGCGGCGCCGGCAACCGCGCATCCAATAAACGTCTCGGTCATGGAACCCCTCCATTATTGGCGGGCGACGCGGAACATCGTGCCAAACTGAAGTTCAGCACCGACTTGATCTAACGTTTGAAACATTTTATCCAAACAAAAGATATGCACAATAGCTACGTCATGGCGTTTACCCTTTTTTTGTGGATTATCTGCCGTAAGTCTCTTATTTATAACGACCGATCGTTCAAAATAAGAGCATTATTACCGACTATCCGCTCGAAATATATTAATAATATAAAATATCGTGTTAAATCGCCGGGTCTGTTGCTGTTTAAAGACGATGCGCCGGAGGGCACGCAACGCACGTGTAAAAGGCGCACTCAGTAGCGATAGCGATGCTGCGCGGACGGAGCGTTCACGGTCATAAACTCGTGCGAGTCGCGGGCTTTTCCGCGCCGGAATCGGCACCAAAGAGCGGTGAATTCGGCTTGAAGCGCAAAGCGCCATTCAATTCTTCGCGGATAGATCATCTGCCAGCGTAGGGACAACTTTCCAAGCTAAGAGTATTATTTCATTAGGCAAGCGCCGCAGGGGCGCGTCAGGCTCCAGTGTGAACCGCCCCGGCTTTGTCGGAGACCGCCAAGTTTGGCGCTACGCCGCGCGAGCGGAGCGCGCCAGTTTCCGATTGTAAGCTTCCTCTGCCTCCGCCGGCGACACGTACCCGAGCGGGCCGAGCAACCGATGATGGTTATACCAGTGAACCCAATCTAGCGTGGCGAGCTCGACGTCTTGGAGCGTACGCCATGAACGCCGATGCACAACTTCGGCCTTATACAAGCCGTTGATCGTTTCGGCCAGAGCGTTGTCATAGGAGTCACCGACAGTTCCGACTGATGGCTCAACGCCAAGGTCCACCAAACGTTCGGTGTACCCCCCGGCGTCAGACTAGTTGTCGCCTCTGAACTTTCTTATCGAGAAGAGTCAGAGGTACAGGGTGAAGGCGAAACAAACGTATTCTGTTGAATTTAAGGAACAGGCGCTGTCGAAGGTCCTGCAGCGCGGCCCCCGAACGGTTGGAGCAGTGGCCGACGAATTGAACGTGAACGTACTGACGTTAAGGAAGTGGATGAGAGGCGCCGCCGCCGCGAAGCGGAGCTCGGGCTCCGAACACGCAAGACGTCCGGAAGACTGGTCGCTGGAAGAACGGCTGATGGCCTTGCAGGAGAGCCACGGGTTGGTCGACGAAGCGTTGAACAGCTGGTGTCGCGAGCGCGGCCTGTTCGCACATCATCTCGCGCAGTGGCGAGCGGATTTTTGCACGGTCGGTGGAACCGGTAGTCGGCGCGAGAGCGCCACGGAAGTCCGGGATCTGAAGCAGGCCAATTTCGAGCTGCAGCGCGAACTCAAACGCAAGGAGAAGGCGCTGGCTGAAGCTGCGGCGCTGTTGGTGCTGCAAAAAAAGCACCGTGCGCTGTTCGGGGGCGAGGCCGAATGACGGTCCCTGAAGAGCGCAAGGCATTGATCGACCTGATCAGCGAGGCGACCCTGGCCGGGGCTCGCCAGGCGCGTGCGTGCAGCATTCTAGGGCTCAGTGCTCGAACGGTTCAGCGCTGGCAGCGCGGCGAACCTGACGCGGTGGACGGGCGCTCGTTACGGCATCACGCGCCGCGTCACAAGCTCTCTGCCGACGAACGCGCCGAGCTTCTGGCGATCGCGAACTCGCCCGAATTCGGTCATCTGCCGCCAAGCCAGATCGTGCCTCGACTGGCAGACCAGCAACGCTATATCGCCTCCGAATCGACGTTCTACCGGGTCCTGAAGGCCGAGAAGCAACTCGCACACCGGCGCAGCGAACGGCCGGCACAGGCACGCAGCAAACCCCGTTCGGTTTGCGCCGATGCACCGAACCAATTGTATAGCTGGGACATCACGTATCTGCCGACCACGGTTCGTGGGCAGTACTTCTACTTGTATCTGTTTCTCGACGTGTTCAGTCGCAAAATTGTCGGCTGGCAGGTGTATGCCGAGGAAAGCAGCGTGCTGGCCAGCGAAGTCCTCAAGGACCTCTGCGCGCGCGAAGCGATACAGCCCGCCCAGGTGATTTTGCATTCGGACAACGGCGGCCCGATGAAAGGCGCGACGATGCTTGCCACCCTTCAGGCGCTGGGCGTCATGCCGTCGCTGAGTCGCCCGGGCGTGAGCAACGACAACCCTTACTCCGAGTCGTTGTTCAAGACCCTAAAGTATCGACCTGCTTATCCGCTCAAGGCATTCGATACCCTGTTTGCCGCGCGCACGTGGGTGGGCGCACTGGTGCGCTGGTACAACGAGGAGCATCGTCACAGCGCGATCCGGTTCGTCACGCCGGCGCAGCGTCATGCCAACCTCGATCAGGACATTCTGGATCGACGCGCGGCGCTCTACGAGTACGCCCGGCAACGCAATCCGCTTCGGTGGAAAGGCCCAACGCGCAACTGGCAACGCGTCGATGCTGTGCACCTGAACCCGGATCGAATCGATAACCAGGGCGGTACCCCACGACGCCCTAACCAGGAGAGAAAGGCAGCCTGAAATTATTCGTTGAGGCGACAACTAGCTTGAAAATTTCCGCGATAGCTCACGGTTCTAGCATGACGCCGGGGGACGTGAGTCGCCTTTACATCCGCAGCTGTGCACTGAATGACGACGTTTTACAGATGCTCAACAGCAACCGCGTAGCACTCCGCAGCTTCCTTCAGTTGCCCGGCCGCAGCCTGGACGTGCGTCGGCAGCGCGCTGAGCGCGAGCGCGGTTTCCGCACCATCCAGCCGTCGGCGAAGCTCAACAACGAGATCCATGACACTGGCGTCACCCACCCGCCGACGATTGCTTTGTCTCGAGCTCACCATCGAGCAGTCGACAAGACGATCAATCTTGCGGAAGTAAGCCTGCGCAGCTACGCGATGCCTCGCATACAGCGAGGCAACGTTCGACTTTGAAAGACAGTCTTTAACGACATCGGCATTCATGTTGAAATGAAGCTGCAACGCGTCGGCCGCATCTACCCTGTGAAAACAGGCAACCTGATCAAACAACGTCTCGCCGTCCCTGTCGATCAGGTCGATCCACACCTCACCGTCTTCAAGTATCTGGCCGGCGCGATGAATCACCCGCTCATCTTCGTTCGCGCAAGCAAGCATCCGGTGGCCATCGACATCATCAACCGGCATCTCGAACACCTCAACCAGTTCCCCGCTCGCCGCGACTTGCATTACCAATAACGCCATCTTTGCTCCTTGCAATGCGAATGACCTTTCGTGCGTTGCAGTCCGTGCCGACTTAACCTCGGCTGTCGACCCAGCCACGCGCCCATGCGGTGGCGTGTCCCACCGCCTGCCTTTCGCTATCGAAGTAGTCGAGCGCATCGAAATGGTAGGAGACCGGGTCCACACTGAAGGCGTCACCTCTGGTGAGCAGCAAATTCACAGCAAACCAGCCGTCAGATAACTGGTGAGCGGACGGCGAGATTAAATAGCCGTTGTACTGGTGAGTATTTTCATAATTTTGCATAAGCGATAACGACCGCACGACATCTTGTCGCACAGGACGAAATAAATTGAAAATGGGATCGAGATTGATCGCGTCGGAAGACAAATGATGCGCAGGTAGAAAGCCAGCGATCAGGTCGAGAGCGCATTGCTCCGCGAGGATGTTAGTAGACTGGCAGTCAAAGGGCCGGTAGACCGGCCCTCTGCATACATTACTGCGGCGAGATATTCGCTGCCTGCATACCCTTCGGGCCGCGCCTTGTCTCGTAGCTCACCTTCTGGTTTTCGGCGAGCGTCTTGAAGCCGTCGCCCCGCACTTCCGAGAAGTGAGCGAAGAGATCGTCGCCGCCAGCGTCGGGAGTAATGAAGCCAAAGCCTTTGCTATCGTTGAACCACTTTACAGTACCGGTATCCATAAGAATTCCCTGAAATAAAAAAATAACAGCTCCGGTGCGGAGCGACAAAAACTTCAAGGAAGAAGAGAGGACAACGAGTACCGCGCAGACAAGGCGGAAAATGGTGATCAGCAATCGAGCTTCTTGAATATTTCGAGACCCACGATATAGCGCCACATGGAAACTGTCAATGCTTTTCGTCATAACTCTCTAATCAGGCTGCCCGTCGGCCCGAATATATGTCACGCCCCGTTAGCCGCCCGACGAGCGTAGGCCATTGCAAATGCCGATTTATCGTTGCGCGCACTTGTGCCCACGGTTTTGCCGACATCGCTCGCGGGAGCTGCACCGAGATTCCGGCGTGGAATCTCGTTACAGCGCGACCGTTGACCGTCAAAATGTACTTGCCCGCTCCACCCTTAGACTCGCCTAACGCCCGTCCAGGCTACGGCTGCGGAAACAAGCCTCCCTTCCGCCTCAGACACTCAGGGGCCGTAAACTCGACGAATCGGACTATGGGCTAGATTCAACCATTCAACCGACGTGATTCGCGCGCGCAACGAAAACCGTCACATCGTCGCGACCGCGTGCATAGTCACGGTACAGCACCGCTGCAATGAGCGCTGGGTGACGGATCGCTAACCCCGGGTAGCGCGATAGATCCCAACGAGACTTCAGCCCGTCGGAGTGCAAGACGATGAGCGCCCCTCTGCGTAGGACGCTTCAAACTGCTGGACCCGACGATACGCGTGTCCGATCACGCCGTCATGCGAGGGCAGGTGCTTGTGCGACATTTCTGCCCACACGCTCGCTGCGACATTCCCGATGCCCGCGAACTTGACGTGCGATCTTTCTTCCTGCGCGGATATCGGAAACCTCGCCACACCCGCCGCCGCGCCAACCGTTGAGCGCAGCGCATCGTGAGCGCGTTCCAAAATGCTTTCGAGCGGTGCTCCACCGCTGCTCTCCAGTGTCTTTGCCGCCTCCGTCGCTGCGCGATTGGCCATTGGTCCGTGACCAAGGCCGTCCGCGATGAGGACGGTGAAATTGTCGTCATCGGCGTGGCATGACCACGCGTCGCCGCTGACAAACTCACCGCGTAATGGGAGATTGACAACGCCGTAACGTACGCGCGCCTCCGTCACGCGGTCCTCCTCCGGACGCGTTAGCCCGTTCCATGAAACGAAGCGCAGCACCGGGCCATGCCCCGGCGCGGTCCAGACATCGAGTTCATCCGACAACCCCTTCAGTTGTGACATACGTGCTTGAATATCGGCTGCGCCCGGGCCGCTATCAATCGACAACACTTCAACACCGTAGCGCACCGCAGTCGACACTTTCCCATTGGCGAGAGGACGCACCAGCAACTCTCCATGCGCCTCATTCCTCAGTAAAAGAGTCGCGCACTCGGTCACGAGCCGTGCAAGCTTCTCAAGCTCTGTCTCGCTAAAGCCGAGACCCCGTGCGAGGTTGCAAATCGAGCGGCACGCCACGCCGGAGTGGGTCGCTTCGGTGATTTCGCAGCGCTGCTGAACGGCCACCAGTTCGACTTCTGACATCCTCTTTAGAGTCCCTGAAACGCATCTTGGATAACGGCTGTTGCGAAGGCCAAAGCCGCAAACGCTCCGGTGTTCTGGCCGGGTTCACGTCGGCGCAGATTACGCCAAAACCACCGCATCATGGGGAACCCGCGTATCGACGCTTTTGAATCCTACATCGGGGTCTCTGTAAGGCAATTTTGCAGTGACGGTCCGGCATGCGCAACGTCGACGACGCTCGCGCCCAAGCTGTGGAAATGTCGCGCAGCAGCGCGAAGGTGCTTGACCGCCCCTCGGACGAGCTTTACGTCACGCCTATATGCAGGAACAGACCCGAGGGCGAAGCCGGATACGGGTCGAGCTCTTCGAGAATGATTCTCGAGGAGGGGAGCGGTTAGAAGCGCGCGGCGCCCGCTCGGTCCCTTTCGTATCATGCGGGTGACGTGGCAGGTGCACGGCGAAGCAAATTCCTCTTTGTGACGATTCCACGTTTACCGTTCCTAATGCGCGATAGCAATACAGCGGCAGACGTAAAATCCCAAGCCGATACCGGCAGCCGTTCCACTTCGGTTAAGCGAACTGGCCCGTGTCAACCGATCGAACAGCGTCGGAAGCCCGTGTTATCGGGGAGCCGCGAGCGGTCTGGCGGGAGCGGGTGAATGCACGGGTTTCCAACTTCCCGTTTGTTGGCGGCGCAGCAACCGTGATTTCTCTTCAACAAGGAGCGAGCGATTCGCAAGGCCCGTGGCCGTCGTACGGTCGAGTGGATAGGGTCAAGCAGTACGGCCAGTCTACCGACGTTCATCTTGGCCGGTAGTGAGGAGTCGGAGGCAGCGTAGACGCCGAAGGCGACGAAACTGCCGGCCGCGCCGCACCCGCGGGGCGTAGGATGGCTGACTGATCCTAAGAAAGGGAGCGGTCAGCCCCTGTCTGAAAGACGCATCACCGACCAGCAGGTCCGCCTCTACATGAGCCATCGCAAGCACCATCTGCAGAAGGTACTATCCGCGGCGCGCGGCGGGCATACCTCGTACTGGCTGACCGAACCTCGCTCCCGGCGCAGCTTGGCGACCGCGGAGCACCGGCGATTGACGACCTTGTCGTCCAGATCCATCTCGCAAGCTGAAGCCACCGACGACGCAGGATCCCGGCGAGCCATTTCTTCGTTCGCCCGCATTCGTTCGTTGGTCTACCAAGTGTTGTAAGACCGGCCATCCAGAAACGTGCGATGATGCGTTGGGTAGTGGATTCGCTTCACCGTTGCCACAGTGATGCTGTAACTCGCTTTTCGAACAAGGGCTCAATGGTGACCACTCGCGCATCTTGTAGGGCGGTAGGAAAGGACGAGAAAACGTTGATCGTTTTATCCGAGTACCTCGATCTTTCATTAGTCAAGGGCGGCAATCTAGTGATGATGCAGCAGTGTGCGCACTTCTGCGGCATGTATTTGGCGAACGCAAAAGGGCGATCCTTGTTGCACTTTCAAGGCACCATCACGGGACATGAAGCAAGCGAAATACTCCGGATAACCAAGGACGGCGGTAATGCCGTTGACATTGCTGGCCGGGGCTATCGGTTCGTGCGCAGCCTTGTCAGTTTCGAAGACCGCAGCGCAGTCACTTTCCAACGGCTATAGGAGCGCGCCAGATTGTCTGCGCAACACTGCCAGAGAAAAACGAGTCGCCGCCTACTTTCTGTCGGTCAGAACCTTACGGTATTTAGCTGTCTGCAAAGAGGCCCCAATGGCACGCGGTAGCGAGATCATAATCGCAACCTATGAGTGCGGACTCGTGACGCATTCACTAGGTTTCGCCATGGCCGCGGTTCGATCGGAGGAGTTTCTTTTGGTGTTGACCCACGAACCGCGCAGCTCGCTTGGGCCGTTCGATGTCCAACGTGTCGGTCGTGCTCAACGATCTGCTTGAGTCCGATCGCACCTTGCGGCGATGCTCACCATCGTTCCCAGCCGGTTGAGTTCGCCGTTTTTTCTTACGCTGGACGATGTCTCTCGCCTTGGAAGCTGGCGTCTTTCGTTGGCGAGCGCCGCATGACTTCGATGGTGATCTTCCACAAGCAAATCGATATGATGCGCCTCGGCATCGCAAATAATGGCTAGACGCAGGCGTGTCGCGCTTAGCCGGCCGATCCGCTGATGACAAGCGAGCAGACGCAGATAACACTGCTCACGACAGCGCACACCTGCGGATCACAGATCCCATGCCCGAACTGTTGCAGGACACACGTCCGCGCCGCGAACAGGCACCGCATATTGTCGCCAGCGATCCTGTCAGATCAGGTCCGACCCATGGCCTTGCGGTGGGACGGTTCCAGGCGCGCTATCATGGCTCGATAAAGAACGCGCCGAACAGCCCGGAGAATCGAATGGCCGCCCCTCAGGAAAGCGTCAGCATGGCATTGTTCTGCGATTTTGAGAACGTCGCCCTAGGCGTTCGCGATGCAAAGTACGAGAAGTTCGAGATTAGGCCTGTGCTTGAGCGCCTCTTGCTGAAGGGCAGCATTGTCGTCAAGAAAGCTTATTGCGACTGGGACCGTTACAAAGGCTTCAAGGCATCGATGCACGAAGCGAGCTTTGAACTAATTGAGATTCCGCACGTGCGCCAGTCCGGCAAGAACTCAGCCGATATTCGTCTGGTTGTCGATGCGCTTGACCTTTGCTATACGAAGTCGCATGTCGATACCTTCGTCATCATCAGCGGAGACTCGGACTTCTCGCCGCTTGTGTCCAAGCTACGCGAGAACGACAAAAAAGTGATTGGGGTAGGCGTGAAACAATCAACGTCGGAGTTGCTTGTCGCGAATTGTGACGAGTTTATCTTCTACGACGATCTTGTTCGCGAACAACTACGCGCGGCCGGTAAGCACGATGCGCGTCAAGCCAAGCGCCCGCCCGAGGACGACCGTCAGCCGAGATCCGATGTTGAAGCGCGGAGATCTCAGGCGATCACCATCGCCGTCGAAACGTTCGAGGCGCTCGCCGCGGAACGCGGCGAAAGTGGCAAGATTTGGGCGTCAGTGCTCAAAAGCGCGATTAAGCGACGCAAGCCTGGCTTTAGCGAGACGCATTATGGCTTCAAGGCATTCGGTAATCTGCTCGAAGAAGCGCAGTCACGCGGTCTCATCGAGCTTGGCCGGGATGAGAAATCAGGCGCATTCGTTTTTCGCTCCGTTTCAGCGCGGACCACAGAGGTCGGCGGAACCGAAGTTGCAGCCGTAGAACGAGCAACCGATGGGACTGAGAACGCGAAGCTGAACGGTACGCCATTGCGGGCGCGAGAAAGCACACATCAAGCGCTTGTCGCCCTGGAAAGCGATGAGCCCAACACGCGGATGCAACCGGAGGAGAAGCAAGCCCCCGGGCCGCGTCGGGCGCGAAAGACGGCGGCAAAGCGAGCGTCAGTCGCCGACTCGAATGGACCGGACACAAGTGAGGCCGCGCAGCGAGCAGTTACTGAGGAAAAAACCGCGAGGCCAGCCCGTAAAGCGTCTTCCCGCAGCCGTCCCCCGCGCAAAAGCGTCGCGGACACGAGTGACTAGCAGGCCAACCGAAGATTATTCGGGCGGGAACGTAGTGCGCCCGCATTCGCAGCAGCGCTTGCCTCTCAACGTAGACCCCGGTCGCCCCCTTCCCTGGGCGGCCAGGAGGCCTTTTAAGATTATCAACTCGCGATTTCGTGCGCCTGCTTAACGCACCGTTGCATTCGATTGCAAGGGGAGCGTGTGCTGCGTCCGTGGTCCAGCGATTGCTGTTCTGCCCGAAGTTTGCGTTGGAGTTGGCTCGCGCACGCCTGCTGATGACCGACGGCCAAACCCGATGTACTCTTCTCGGCGCGCCAGCCGATTGTCGAAGATCGGCGTCGTACGAGCCTACCCGTTGGCCGACTGGTGCGCTGCCGCTTACCCCTGATGACATCCGACGTCAACGTATGTGGACGAAGACCATACTGCATTGGCTAACAACTTGCATGGACGGCTATCCCCTCAACGAATTGTTCAAGTGCCTGGCTTTTATCTCTACCGGACTCGCCGCTGTATGGTTGCTTCTCTATAGCGCTGGCCGATGCCTGCGAAGGCTCCGAGTCAGGCAGGAATACGCCGCAGCGCTGGTGCTGATGCGAGCACCGTCCGCGATGCGCGACGCGTTGTGTGCTTGCCGCACCCATATTGTTGAAGCTGGCGAAGCACCCCCCGGCCACGGGCGCCCACTCGACTCCTTGATTGCGGTCGAAGCCGCGGTCCGAGCCGCTGCGCCATCGGTCGTTCGCCAGTACAGGGCGCAAGGCGTCCTGACTTGGAGGTTGCTGTACGAGATGGAGGCGCAGCTACTGGCGTATCTGGCGGCCACGGGTCAACATAGCGAGAGCATTCTTACGATAATCCGCGCACCCGATAACTTGAAGCACCGCGGTGATGAGCACCCCGCTTCCCTTGAGGGCCTTGACCTTATCCCCCTCGTCTTCCAAGCAATTGAAGAAGCGTGGTGCCGCGATGCTGACGACAACCGAAAGCAGCATGCGATGGACGGGTGCGAGTCGCGCCCTCTCTCTGTCGATGCAGCCGTACCGTCTGGACCGTTCGCTGTCTATACGACTGAAACGTAAATGGGTCCGCGTTAGGGCTTACGGGTCGATCGACCGCTGGCTATCGCGGTGGGGTTCAGTGCCCGCCGTTTTGTTGGGCCGATTGAACGATGACCCGAGGCTTTTTGCGCACGACTTGGACCAGTCGCGCAAGCAGACTCATATTGCTGCCAATTGCAAGCCGAATGGCTCTCGAGCGCGCAGGCCGGTACGTCTTCCTGTCGGTTCCAGGAAGAAATGGCCTGAGCGATCTCTACTTCGGGACTGACTTTTTCAGCGAATTGGATCGTCCACAACGATGGCGAGTGCGTCCGGCGGCTTCGCTTCCAGCATCCGCTCCCGGGCGCTTCGGCGCCTTCCCGCAGATCAACATCGGCTCGACCGACGACTCTACTGGGATCGTCCGGTTGTTGCCTGACGGTGCCCGACGCGACGTCTTCGTTTTTTTTCGGTTGCAACGAAATGAGCCGGTAAGAATCGATGAAGTCGGACGGTATAACGCTCCAGATTTTGTTTCGTGTACGCAAGGCCCGAGGGCCTCGCTGCAAACTTACGCGTGCTCGCCCAGCACCGACACCGTGACGTCGACCACGACGTCCGTGTGCAGCGCCACTTGAACCGGATGGTCGCCGACCATCTTCAGCGGGCCTTGCGGCAGGCGCACTTGCACCTTTTCCACTTCAGCGAAGCCTTGCGACTTCAGCGCCTGGGCGATGTCCGCGTTCGTGACCGAACCGAACAGACGGCCATCGACGCCGGCCTTCTGCGAAATCTGCACGGTGAAACCGTTCAGCTTATCGCCTTGCGTTTGCGCTGCAGACAGCTTTTCAGCGGCAACCTTTTCCAGATCGGCGCGGCGGACTTCGAATTCGGCGATCGCGTCCTTCGTTGCGCGGCGTGCCTTCTTGCCGGGGATCAGGAAGTTACGTGCGTAGCCGTCCTTGACCTTGACGATGTCGCCGAGGTTGCCCAAGTTGACGACCTTCTCCAAAAGAATGATTTGCATTTCTGGCTTGTCCTTTGTGCGTCGTCTGAATTAGGCCTTGTGCAGGTCGGTGTACGGCAGCAGCGCGAGGAAACGTGCGCGCTTGATCGCCGTGTCGAGCTGGCGCTGATAGTGCGCCTTCGTGCCAGTCAGACGAGCCGGCGTGATCTTGCCGTTTTCACCGATGAAGTCCTTCAGCGTTTCCGTGTCCTTGTAGTCGATGTACTCGACACCGGCTGCCGTGAAACGGCAGAACTTCTTGCGCTTGAAGAGCGGGTTTTGTTGCGGACGACGCTTGTCAAACTTCTTCTTACCAAAGGGGCGGGGCATGACTAGTCCTTTCCAATGTCCTGCGATTCTGTGATGTGGGACACCAGGGTCTGCGGGTTGCGGATTACGCGCACCCCGCGAGTCCCGCTATCGTGACGGCTTGACAGTTCGTGACTGTCCTTATGCTTGCGCGTCCGACGGCTGGTTAGCTGACTTCCTGGCGTCTTCGCGCTGCACTTCCTTCATCATCGGCGACGCGCCGGTTTCGGCCTTCTTCATTTTGACGATCAGATGGCGCAGAACGGCGTCGTTGAACTTGAACGCGTGTTCCAGTTCTTCGAGCGTCGCCTGGTCGCATTCGATGTTCATGCAGACGTAGTGAGCTTTCGCGAGTTTCTCGATCATGTAGGCCAGTTGACGACGGCCCCAGTCCTCGACGCGGTGGATCTGGCCACCACGCGACGTGATCGTGCCCTTGTAGCGATCAATCATCGCGGGTACTTGCTCGCTTTGATCCGGATGCACGATGAAGACAATCTCATAATGACGCATGTACCACTCCTTGTGGATAGAAGCCACCCGTTAGAGCCCGGTGTGGCAAGTGAAGAGTCCTAGACTATATCTGAATCGAACTGCCTGCGAGACGCCTTGCCCTCTTCACTGCCGCTGCGCAAGCGCAAACTGAGCTGTCGGCCGCTGGGAAATGCAATGGCGACATCGAGCGCCTTGCGAGGGGCTATGGCAGATCGCAGCCGTTGCGGATAGAACGACGATCTCGTCGCGGGAGTAGAATCAAGCCCGACATCATCGGAGTTGCACAATGAATAAACTAGCAACTCTCGGGCGGCATGGTGGGCTTCGAGGCTTCTTGCCGCGCGTCAAACAACATGAGAGCAGCGCGTCAATCAGGATGAGAGTACTGGCGTTGCGGCAGCGGTGAAGGGCGTAGCCTGGAACCGCTGCCGCAACGCCGCGCCGAGGAGTCCGCCCCGCTGCCGGGGCGCTTTATCGGTGGTCGCGGTAAATCGGGTATGAACAGCTCTTTCGTGTAGCGAACGGAGGCTGCGTTGCCCGGCCGACACATCAACGACCATCAGATGAGGCTCTACATGAAGTACAGACTCAAGGAAGGACCGGCTCAAGCGGCTGCGCGCGCCGGGTTCAGCGCCGCCACGGGGTATCGCATCGATCAGGACCGGCGACTGCCATCACAGAAGAAGGCGCCACGTGCGCGTCGTCGTCCCGATCCCTTGGCGGCAATCTTCGACACCGAGATCGTGCCGCTGCTCCAGTCCGCTCCCGGCATTCGACCGATAGCCGTGCTGGACGAGATGCTTCGGCGCCATCCCGACCTCCCGGGCAACGTGCGCCGCACTCTGGAGCGCCGTATTCGCGACTGGCGTGCACTCCATGGCGAGGAGCATGACGTTATGTTCCGTCAAGTACACGAACCCGGTCGTCTTGGGTTGTCCGACTTCACCGAGATGGACAGCCTAAGCATTACCGTGGCGGGTCTCGCGCTTGACCACCGCCTCTATCACTTCCGGCTGGCCTGCTCGGGCTTCGAGCACGCTCACGTCATTCTCGGCGGCGAGAGCTTTGTCGCGCTGGCTGAAGGGCTGCAGAATGCCATCTGGGCACTCGGGGGCGCGCCGCGCGAGCACCGCAGCGACAGCCTGTCGGCGGCGTTCCGCAATCTCGATGCCGACGCGCGCAAGGATCTGACCACGCGTTATGACGCTCTGTGTGCCCACTACGGCATGCAGCCCACACGCAACAATCGTGGCGTTGCCCACGAGAACGGCTCCATCGAGAGCCCTCATGGCCACCTTAAGAGCGCAGTGCGTGATGCGTTGCTTCTGCGCGGCAGTCACGACTTCGACAATCTCGATTCCTATCGCCGCTTTATCGACGAGATCGTCGGTCGAATCAACGCGCGTAACGGCAAACGCATTGAGCTCGAGCGGGCACTGCTTCAGCCGCTTCCGGTCCAGCGTACGTGCGACTACGAGGAAACGCGCGTGTATGTCACGACCACCTGCGGCTTCGTACTGCGCAAGGTGTTTTATACCGTCCCGTCACGGTTGATCGGCCATCACCTGCGCGTACGGCTGTACGACGACCGGCTGGAACTGTTTCTGGGCGGCACGGCCCTCATGACATTGCAGCGCGGCCGCGCAGGTCCCAACGGCAAGCACGGTCACGTAATCAACTACCGGCACGTCATCCACGCGCTGCGCCGCAAGCCCATGGCGCTGCTCAACCTAGTCTACCGCGATCAGATCTTTCCGCGCGAGGCGTATCGATTGACCTTCGATCGCCTGCTTGAGCAGCTTGCGCAGCGCCAAGCATGCAGAACCATGGTTGAACTGCTCGGCCTCGCCCATGAGCACAACTGCGAAGCGCAACTGGCTCAGGCGCTGCAGCAGTGCTTGGACGATGGACAGTTACCCGACCTGGACGCATTGTGTTCTCGTTTCGAAGCGAAGCGCGCGAACAGCATGCCGGAGGTGAACGTCAAACTGGCACCGCTGAGCGACTACGAAGCCCTACTTGATATGGCAACGGAGGTGACGGCATGAGCCTCGACATCGACGCCACACGCCTGTCGTTGCTGCTCAACGATTTGCGGCTGCCTGCCATCAAGCAGATCTGGTCTAGCTTTGCCGAGCGCTCCGATACGGAAGGCTGGCCAGCGGCACGCCTGCTGATGGCCCTGGCCGAACACGAGATCGCCGAGCGCGATCGACGCCGAGTCGAACGTCACCTCAGGGACGCGAAACTGCTACCGGGCAAGACACTGGAGAACTTCGATTTCGACGCAGTGCCGATGGTGTCGCGCGCGCACGTCTCGGCGCTTTGCGCGGGCGACGGCTGGTTGCGTAACGGCACCAACCTGATTCTTCTAGGGCCGAGCGGAGGGGGCAAATCGCATTTGTCGTCGGCGATCGGACTAAGCCTGCTGGAGAAGGGCTGGAAGGTCTTCTTCGCTCGCACTACCGACCTCGTGCAACGGTTGCAGGTGGCTCGCCGCGAGCTCGCGCTGGAGTCCGCCATCAACCGGCTGGATCGCTTCGACCTGGTCATCCTGGACGATTTCGCCTATGTCAGCAAAGATCAGGCAGAGACGTCGGTGCTGTTCGAACTCATCAGCGCCAGGTATGAGCGACGTTCCCTTTGCATAACAGCCAACCAGCCGTTTGGCGAATGGGACAAGGTCTTCCCCGACCGAGCCATGACAGTGGCCGCCGTCGACCGTTTGGTCCACCACTCGACCATCTTTGAGTTGAACGTCGAAAGCTACCGTCGCCGTACTGCCCTGCAGCGCAAGCAGCACGGACCGGGGCGCCCGGCCAGTCGAGCGACACCAAAGAACGTCGGCGTGCCAGCTACACAAGAGCATCAGCACGGCATCGATCTCACCGAATAACCCGCTAATCTCATCCTGATTGACGCGCGGCTCGCAGGCAAAGCGAGCCCGCGTCAATCAACCCCGTCATCACCCTCCACGCCACCACATTCTCATCCTGATTGTCGCGCAGCCAGAATAACCGCGGCGTCGCCATTACACAGCTATCCTCATTGACTGGTCGCTACAGCTTGATTGTCGCGCGACACCCGCACGCCCGCGTCAATCAACGCCGCGCGTCAATCAACAAACGCTTGCCAGCGCCAATCAACATCGGCATCATCATTTCTGCCGCGACATTCTCAACTTGATTGTCGCGCGTCTCTCATCCGAATTGTCGCGCCACAGCTTCTCGCACTTTATCGATGCGATTCGTGCGCAAACGTCTGCAACCGCCGTCCAGCGGAAAAACGTCCCTTCCACCATTGCTGATAGGCCTGGCAGCGCGGAAGCAGGTTCAATCATACATTCGCTGACTCGCCGCTAGGGCGGCCCTACTCGCCTAGCGGCCTCGGTAGGATGCGCACGGCGCCGAGTCGTATCGCTCGAGAAGTCGCCTTCTCAGCATCCAGTTTTCTCGCCTGCTGCTAAAAGCCGTCACCTCGCGGTTTTCGCAAGCGCAAAAGAATGACGATGCCTTGGCCTCCGATTGCAAGCATGCCGATGCTCACTAAAGTGACTTCCTCAGCGTCTATGATCGAACCCGTGTTTGCACGACTGTTGCCTGGATAGCCCTGTCGGCTAAGATGGATGCTGACGGTCGCGAGGGTGACTGTTTTTTCTCGTTAATTTTTAGGTAGAGCACATTATGGCAACGGGCACGGTTAAGTGGTTCAACGACGCAAAGGGGTTTGGGTTCATCACGCCGGACGAAGGCGGAGACGACCTCTTCGCGCATTTCTCGGAGGTCCGCGCCGAAGGCTTCAAATCCCTAGCCGAGGGACAGAAAGTGAGCTACGACGAAAAAATGGGTCCCAAGGGCAAGCAGGCGTCGAACATCAAGCCGGTGTAACGCTCGCTGCGCCACGGCGCATATACGACCGCCGAGGCGCGATCCGCTGCGCAGCGGATCGGGGCTCGGCGGTCGACGGATCGCGCTTAGGTGTCGGTCGCATTCCAAAAACTGCCGCTGACAATGGACCGCACACCCGACGCCGGCTGTCCTTACTAGACTTCTTATCCGAGCGATAACCTGGCAGGTTGCGCGTGGCCTGGTTGCATGCGCGCATCGCATGACCCGCTCAATCGCCCGACGCCTGCCGCGTTGTGCGTTGCTGCGCTAAGCTTCACCAGTCGAAGCGGTGCTTTTCTTCGGTCTCCTGATGGCGCCGATCGTCGTCGACGTTCAACTAGATGCCGGTCGTCGTCAGCGATGCAGGTGTTGAGAGAAGCCGTTGAAAAGGCTGAGAAGGTCTCCCCGCGCGACTCCATCGCATATGCTGGCTCCTACAGATTCGACGGCCAACAACTGCTGCATCTCGTGTTCGCGCCCGGCGTTCCGGTCGAACATCAGCGCCTCCGATGCGAGGTTCGTAACCCCGCCGCGCTTCATCCCCACTTGCACGCCCGCCTGGGCCGCCACGTGTCGAGCACGATGACTTGTCGCGCTCGAGCACCACGGACGCGTGCTCAGACGGAGGCGACAACCTCGGCCTGAACACCTCCAGCGACAGCTTGGGCAAGTCAATGGCAGACAGTTGGCTGCCCTCTTGGCTTTAGTGCAAGCGCGCATCGGAAGTCACGAATGCCAATCGCCGGATCACGCCCCTTGCAAGCGAGTCACACGTCTGTTACGTCTTGTTTGGGGTGTTTCCGGGACTCGCTCAGTTCGCCCTCCCATTTATCCCAATGGCTGCGGTCGTCGCCATTTTGAGTACTAAGATAAACGACGATTTGACAAGCACGTCAATTCGAGCATCGCCGCAGCTAGCCGCTCCAATGTCGGCATACAACGCTGACTATGGCTTAGAAAAGCAGGCCGTCCCGCGCGTTGTCAAGCGTGAACTGACTGACAAACCGAACGATGGCCGCACTCGCATCGGGCCCACGGGGGTCCGTATAAGTGCCGTCGGGATGACCGCCCGACCAAGCATGACCGAGCCCATGCACGAGCCATCGCTCGGTAAGCAACGATCCGTCTTGATCACGCCAAACGTCCCGAGTGTAGGCGCGGCCGTTGGTTTCGCGCTCGACGCATGTTGTAGGACACGCGGGCGTGTCGGCCGCGTTGCGGCTCAACAAATGATTCATCTCAACTATCTGGTCGCTGTTGAGCGGGTGCACGGTATCGTCGGCATCTCCGTGAAAGACGATTAACGGCACGGTACGCTGCGGAGCCACTTGTGGATCTGGTTTTGGCAGGCAGACGGTGCCTCGGCCGTCATTCATCGCGCACCACGCTGAGACGTGCTCCTTCGCAACGCCGAATGCCATGCCTGAATGGACAGCCGCAGCTGCATACAGGTCCGGATGAGTGACGGCCAAGTTGGTCGCCATGGCGCCGCCCGCGGACAGTCCGGCCACATAGACGCGAGCACGATCTGCGTTGAACCGGACGATGACGTCGCGCGTCAGGGCAGCGAGCGCCGCGGTTTCACCGGAGCTGCGCGCCTGATTTGACGGCAAGAACCAGTTCCAGCAACGCAGCAAATTGGCGCTTTCCCGTTGCTCCGGATACACGACGATAAATCCAGTCTCTTCGGCGAGCACGTTCATCCGCGTTCCAGCCGGGAAGTCATCAGGGTGCTGCTGGGCGCCGTGGAGCATCACCATCATCGGCAACGACCGACCATCCTAGGAACTAGGAAGGTAAACTTTGGCCTGGTGAACATCTCCGCCATGCTCGCAGGTGTGACTCAACCATTGAGCGCCTCCCTTAGCCCGGAGTGGCACTTTCCCAGGCGATGTCTCAATGAAGGTCTCGGCCATTGGCGTGGACAGGACCGAAGTCAAATAGTCACTACTCTGCGGGCCGTGGTCGCTTGCCGTTTGCAGCGCTAGAGCCGTACTGTCTGAAGCGGTGAGGAACTGTCCCGATAAGCGAGCGCCGGGCATGAAAGACGACCAAAACGCGTCGTGTGCCGAGAAAAATGGGGCAAATAGATTCATCGACGTCTCTTGGCTGCTGGGTTCGGATGGGAAGCTGCGTGATGCGCAGGTTGAAAAAAAAGCAGACGACGGGATGGAACATGAGGCGGGCGGCTCATCAGCTTCCCCGCAGGCTCTATGTTCATCATTGCCGCTTCGACGCTTCCTTTTTCGCCTTTTTCGCGTCCTTCTTTTCCTTCGGCGTCTTCGTGGCCGCCTTCTTCTGCGCCTTTTTTGCGTCCTGGGCCTTGCTCATTTCATTTCTCCCTATGCTTGCATCTTCTAGCGACAGCTAGACGGCTTGGCAACATCCCCGCAAGCCGCAGGCCAGTACCGGTGACCCCATTTCCGCAGAGGCGGTGCGCACATGGTCCTCGCGCGATCAGATCACGCAGCCATCTCCGGACGGCCTCACGCGACGAATGTCAAATCGTCCCGTCGACAAAGGGAGGATGCTTGCATTCGCGGAGGCGTCGCGGAGGAAAATCAGCCGCTGGATGGGAGAGGAGATTCTAGGGTTCACAGCAACATGCCTGCATCGCGAGTGAATGACGGGCAATCGCATCAATCACGTCGATTGTATGCGGCAAACGGGGCGCGCATGCTAAGCGCCACAATTCGGTGAATGACGTCCGAAGTACATCGCTTCCAGATCGGGAAACCGGCCGGCTTGCAGTATCCGATCAAGTTGCGCCTTAGCCAACTCAATGCGCCGGCCAAGCTAATTGTCGCCGCCCAAGATTCCCCGCTGGCGCGAAAGCGATGCGTTTCGTCGGCTGCTGTCGGCGTTCAAACGCATATTACGCTACGTCGCCCGTCTGATCTTGCGCGACGCGACATCGTGCAATCGTCCTGGCTGCCAGCGGGGGACTCACCGGCGAAGTGTCGCGGATCTTGAACGCCGCCGCAGAACTGGCGATTCGTGACGGCAATGAATCGATCAATCTTCATCGTCTCGAGCAGGTAACTTACCTTGCCGTCCATTAGTCTGCGTCCATGGCCGGTAGCGCCTCGCCCGTTCGACGATGAGCCCTTCGGGAGTTGGTTCGGGCGTGTCGCCAGCCGCTACCAGTTGAGCGTCATTCAGGCGTGGGAGATCAATCACAAGGTCAAGGACGGTTTCGCCCGTAACTTCCTGATCCCCGGCAAGAAGGCGCGTCGCGCAACAAAGGGGACGCGATCGCCGAACTCGAAAAGAACGCCGCTGAAAAGCTGGCTGCCGCGCAAGCGCAAGGCGAGAAGCTGAGCGGTTTCACCGTGCAGATCTCGCAGAAGGCGGGCGTCGACGGGCGTCTGTTCGGTTCGGTCACGAACGCGGACATCGCCGAAGCGCTGAAGTCGCAAGGCTTCGCTGAAGTCGAAAAGGCGCAAGTGCGCCTGCCACAAGGCCCGCTGAAGATGGTCGGCGACCATCCGCTTCAAGTGGCGCTGCACACGGACGTGCTTGTCGACGTCATCGTGTCGGTGCTCGGCGAGCACGCGTAAAATCGTGGAGCAAGCAAGAAGCGGTGGCTAGCGCCCACCGCAATGCGGCGCGGATCTGTGCAACAGCGTCGGACAGTATCCGCACTCGTTTCATCGCTTTCGCTGGGCGTTCTACACCCGCCGAACGCGGGACTGTGCTCGACTTATCTCGCGCTGCGCCGACGAATCATAGACGCAAGTTACGGCGCTATTATTTGCAACGCTCATCGGCCGATTTTCGCTACCCGTCTGCGCACATAAGCGGACCCGCCCTCGTAAGCGGCTTCCTCTGTATCAAAACGAAGTTTGCTGTCGTAACGCGTTTCGCCGGCATTTTCGCCTCCCGTGTCTGATTCGACCACAACGAAGGTAAAGCCGCCGTCTGTGAGGAGCTGCACTTCGACGTGAAACTCGTTGTTTCCAATTTTTAGAATGCGCGACACGATGAACTCCGGATGCAGAGCTTCGTCTAAAACCATTAGGCGCGTTGGCCCTCTTCAGTGCGTCGAGGTACCGCGCATCATGCATAAGACGGCATCTCTGGCAGACCCTCAACCATGGACCGGCGGGTGACCGGTCTCCAATTCGGTCCATCGGTCAGGACCGGACGAGAGGCAGCAAGAACTCCGCGTCTGCGTGACGACAGGGCATGTTCACATCATCGCATATCCGCATCTCAACAAATGCGCGCGCGACCCACCGCAAGAAACTGAAACGCAAGCCGGCGCGCGGCGCCCCGGTTGCCTGCCAAAATCGTATCGCGGAGCGTGCCATAGAACGACGCTTTCGGCTCTTCTCAGTGAGCCGACGCGACCTCTTCGCGCCGCAGGCCCGAGTCACCCATCAGCAGGATCGCCGCGCGCGCGGCGCGCCACTGCTCCGCGTTTTCCGCCGCACCCCGGGCGTAGAGTTCGTCTCTCAGCCGTCGCCACCGGTCGGCCCGCGCGAAGTCACTGACCGACATATCTATAGCAATGTCGCGATCCCCGTCCTTCGGAATAGCCGCTAACGGCAACAACCGGGTCGTCGCAGGCAATACCTGAGGCATTTTCCGTCACCTCCCGGGCAGGACCTGCTGGTGTACCCGAGCGGCAGGTCACTGTCGGGGAACAGAACAAACGTGCGTATTTCGGACGAAGGTGACCGGCCGTTTCGGGATCGTGACCGGCGATTTCGGCAACGTGACCGGCCGTTTCGGGAACGTGACCGAACGGACCGGACGACAGGACTGGCGTTGCGCATGACATCAACCACGCGAGCTATGCTCGCCGGCTTTTGCCGGAGAGAGCATGCCCGCGCACCGGATGAACATGCGCATGATCAAGGACGTTTTACGACTTAAGTTCGACGGCGGTTTCTCGCATGATCGAATCGCCGCGTCGCTGGGCATTTCCAAGGGCGTGGTCACGAAGTACGTCGGACTGGCGGGTGCCGCCGGGCTGGATTGGGCGGTCGCCTGTGATATGGACGAAGGCGAGCTCGAGCGACGGCTTCTTGGCAAGCCCACCGGACCCGCGGCCTATGCACAGCCCGACTACGGTCGCATCCATCAGGAGCTACGCCGCAAGGGCGTGACGCTGACGTTGTTGTGGGAGGAATATCAGGCGGAGTTCGCGAATCGAAAGACTTACCGTTATACGCAGTTCTGCGAGCACTATAAGGCGTTCGCGAAACGGCTGAAGCGCTCCATGCGGCAGATCCACCGTGCTGGCGAGAAGCTATTCGTCGACTTCGCCGGTCCCACGTTGCCGTTGACCACAGGGCGCCGCGCGCACATCTTCGTGGCCGCCATGGGCGCATCGAGCTATACCTTCGCATGCGCCACGCCGGCCGAGACGATGGAGGACTGGCTGAGTGGTATCGCCCGCGCGCTGACCTTCTACGGCGGCGTTCCCCAGCTGATCGTGCCGGACAACCCGCGCGCGATGATCGCCGATCCCGATCGCTATGAGCCTCGCGCCGGCGACACCGTGCTGGACTTCGCGCGTCACTACGGCACCTCATTTCTGCCTGCACGCGTTTATCGCCCGCAGGATAAGCCGAAGGTTGAAGTGGCGGTTCAGGTGGTCGAACGTTGGATCATGGCGCGCCTGCGTCATCGCCAGTTCGAGTCGGTCCAGTCGGTGGACGACGCGATCCGCCCGCTACTGAAGAACTTGAACGAGCGCCCATTTCAGAAGCTGCCTGGATGCCGCGCCAGCGCATTCACCGAGTTAGACGCGCCGACCCTACAGCCACTGCCGATGCAGCCGTATGAGCTCGCGCGGTTCAAGGCAGTGACGGTCCACATCGACTACCACATCGAGATCGATAAACATCGCTACAGCGTTCCGCACGCGCTTGTGGGACTCAAGCTCGATGCGCGCATCACAGCGGGTGCTGTCGAGTTGTTGCATCGCGGTCGCCGTGTGGCCAGCCATGCTCGCAATGATCGCGTAGGAGGCTACACCGCCGTCGTCGAGCACATGCCGGCGGCACACCGCGCCCATCTCGAATGGACTCCGCAGCGGCTTATCCACTGGGGCCAGCAGATTGGCGGCGCCACCGGCGCGCTCGTCGCGCGGCTTCTGCAGGAACAGCGCCATCCCGAGCACGGCTATCGGGCGTGCCTGGGCTTGCTCTCGCTCTCACGTCGCTATGGTCGCGACCGTCTCGAAGCGGCGTGCGCGTTGGCGCTCGAATTGGGTGTACATCGTTACCGCCACGTGCGCGACATCCTCATCAACAACCGCGACCGCGCGGCAGCGACCACGCCTGTCGAATGGGTCAGTCCAAGTCACGCGCATGTCCGTGGCCCCAGCTACTACCAATAAAGAGAACCCGCCATGATGATGCACCAAACCTTGACGCAACTACGCACCCTGAAGTTGGATGGGTTCGCTGACGGATTGGAAGAGCAACTGACGCAGCCCGGCACTGCGGCTCTGAGCTTCGAGGAACGCCTGTCGTTGCTGGTCGACCGGGAAGCAAGTTGGCGCGATGATCGTCGCCGCACCCGACTGCTCAAGCAAGCGGAAATTTTCAAGCTAGTTGTCGCCTCAACGAATAATTTCAGGCTGCCTTTCTCTCCTGGTTAGGGCGTCGTGGGGTACCGCCCTGGTTATCGATTCGATCCGGGTTCAGGTGCACAGCATCGACGCGTTGCCAGTTGCGCGTTGGGCCTTTCCACCGAAGCGGATTGCGTTGCCGGGCGTACTCGTAGAGCGCCGCGCGTCGATCCAGAATGTCCTGATCGAGGTTGGCATGACGCTGCGCCGGCGTGACGAACCGGATCGCGCTGTGACGATGCTCCTCGTTGTACCAGCGCACCAGTGCGCCCACCCACGTGCGCGCGGCAAACAGGGTATCGAATGCCTTGAGCGGATAAGCAGGTCGATACTTTAGGGTCTTGAACAACGACTCGGAGTAAGGGTTGTCGTTGCTCACGCCCGGGCGACTCAGCGACGGCATGACGCCCAGCGCCTGAAGGGTGGCAAGCATCGTCGCGCCTTTCATCGGGCCGCCGTTGTCCGAATGCAAAATCACCTGGGCGGGCTGTATCGCTTCGCGCGCGCAGAGGTCCTTGAGGACTTCGCTGGCCAGCACGCTGCTTTCCTCGGCATACACCTGCCAGCCGACAATTTTGCGACTGAACACGTCGAGAAACAGATACAAGTAGAAGTACTGCCCACGAACCGTGGTCGGCAGATACGTGATGTCCCAGCTATACAATTGGTTCGGTGCATCGGCGCAAACCGAACGGGGTTTGCTGCGTGCCTGTGCCGGCCGTTCGCTGCGCCGGTGTGCGAGTTGCTTCTCGGCCTTCAGGACCCGGTAGAACGTCGATTCGGAGGCGATATAGCGTTGCTGGTCTGCCAGTCGAGGCACGATCTGGCTTGGCGGCAGATGACCGAATTCGGGCGAGTTCGCGATCGCCAGAAGCTCGGCGCGTTCGTCGGCAGAGAGCTTGTGACGCGGCGCGTGATGCCGTAACGAGCGCCCGTCCACCGCGTCAGGTTCGCCGCGCTGCCAGCGCTGAACCGTTCGAGCACTGAGCCCTAGAATGCTGCACGCACGCGCCTGGCGAGCCCCGGCCAGGGTCGCCTCGCTGATCAGGTCGATCAATGCCTTGCGCTCTTCAGGGACCGTCATTCGGCCTCGCCCCCGAACAGCGCACGGTGCTTTTTTTGCAGCACCAACAGCGCCGCAGCTTCAGCCAGCGCCTTCTCCTTGCGTTTGAGTTCGCGCTGCAGCTCGAAATTGGCCTGCTTCAGATCCCGGACTTCCGTGGCGCTCTCGCGCCGACTACCGGTTCCACCGACCGTGCAAAAATCCGCTCGCCACTGCGCGAGATGATGTGCGAACAGGCCGCGCTCGCGACACCAGCTGTTCAACGCTTCGTCGACCAACCCGTGGCTCTCCTGCAAGGCCATCAGCCGTTCTTCCAGCGACCAGTCTTCCGGACGTCTTGCGTGTTCGGAGCCCGAGCTCCGCTTCGCGGCGGCGGCGCCTCTCATCCACTTCCTTAACGTCAGTACGTTCACGTTCAATTCGTCGGCCACTGCTCCAACCGTTCGGGGGCCGCGCTGCAGGACCTTCGACAGCGCCTGTTCCTTAAATTCAACAGAATACGTTTGTTTCGCCTTCACCCTGTACCTCTGACTCTTCTCGATAAGAAAGTTCAGAGGCGACAACTAGTCTGACGCCGGGGGGCAAGCGCGCCTGAAGTATCCGCAGGCCACCATCGAAGATCTCGACACCCGCGCTGGTCGAGGCGTGGACCCGCGTTCGCTCACAAGCCTGGCTCTCGGCGACTGGGTCGAATCTGGATACAGCCTGCTCATTAGCGGCCCAACCGGCGCAGGTAAATCATGGCTCGCTTGCGCCCTCGCGCAGTATGCCTGCCGACGCGGGCACTCCGCGTTGTACCTACGTGTGCCGCGCCTCGGCGAGGAACTGCGCGTCCTCCACGGCAACGGCGGCTTCACCAAATGGCTGCTGCAGGTTGCTCGCGTTGATGTTCTTCTGCTGGACGATTGGGGAATGGCTCCGCTCGACGCGATGGTCCGAAACGATTTGCTCGAGATGATTGACGACCGATCTGCCGGCAAAGCCACGATTGTGACAAGCCAGCTACCAATCGAACACTGGCATGGCTGGATAGGCGACGAGACGATCGCCGACGCAATGCTAGATCGCCTTATGCAGCGTCATCACCGCATCAAACTGACGGGCGAATCTCTTAGAAAACCATCTCCGAAACCCAGCGGGCTCGAACCAGAACTCGACCAAAACTAGCGAGGAAATCTACAATCGAATCCGCGCAACGCCCGACCTTGCCGAATCGGTCACGTTCCCGAAATCGGCGGTCACGTTCGCCGAAATACGCAAAACGGCCTCGTCCTGGATTTACCCCACCGCCCAATCATCCCGCGGAGGGGACATCCGCGACGCGCTCATCAAACGGCGTGCGTGCCGATCGCATTCCGTGCAACCTGGTCCAATATTGCTGAAGCCGGCCAGAACGCGATTCAGTCATCCTCCACGCGTAACAGACGGTCGAAATCGCCGATGGCGCGGCCGCGACGCGCGAGGATGCTCGACCGGAAGACTCGACCGGCAGGTCTCTGCTGGAGGAAGCAGCAGTCAGCGGACCCGGCGCGCATGCCGGCAGAAGGCCGCAGCCGCAGAGAGCTGCTCGATGGCACTCGTGTAGAGGAAACCTCCGTCTTGACTCCGACAATGCTGCACGAGATGCAGACGCAGGTACTGGAGCTTGTAGCCGCCACGGGTCAGCACAGCGAGCGGGTTCTTGAATTGATCACCGTTCCCTATGTTTGCGAGTACCGTAGCGATGGGAACGCCGCTTCTCTCGAACGGCTCAGGCATGTGCCGCTCGTCTTCCAAGTGATCGAAGAGGCGTGGTCTCGGGATGCCGACGACATTCACAACGAGCAAGTGACCGATGGGCGCATTTCGCACCTGTCACCGAATTCGGCGTTACCGAACGCCTTGCTTTCTGTCACCGACGACTGAAATCGGGTCTACAGACTTAACGGGGATTCGCGTCTTACCTTCAAGGTGCACTTCCGAGCCTACCGTTGGCCCATCAATGCCGTCAGGCTTGCCCCTGGGACGACAGAAGATAATAGGCCGGCACTTCGGCGGCCACACACGAAAACATCTAATTAGTCGCTCTGCTCGTCAAGGTTCTTGCTTGAGGAATTCGACCCCTCTGTATCGGATTTGCGTGACTGATCCTTGCCCGAGTCCGTAGTTGAGACGTTCAGTTCATCCAGCGTCTTGTCGATTTTTTCCTTGTCGCCGCGATCCAGCGCATCTTGTGCGGCGCGGTCCTGGTTTTGTTCGGTTGTTGGTTTTGCGTCGCGCTCACTACGTCCTTCTGGATCGGAGGCGCCATTCATTTCGTTATGATCGGTCATTATTGCTCCCTGTCGAGGTATCTGAGTTAGTGACATGAGGATGTCGGCATACCAGGCGCTGTTGAGTCCAAGGGATTCGTCAACTTGCAGGTCCCGTTCGCCCATATCGATCGTTGACGAGTGGACACCCAGTAGCTTCCACGACAGCGCGCCCCTGTTACTCGCCGTCCCGGCTGTCGCATCGCTCATCACGACGGGCGCGCCGCTGGTGCCTCGATGAGTGCGTGCATCGGTAATAAAGCAGCCTTTGCCCTGAAAGCGTAGACCGAAGGCCGACGCGATGACCCCTTGCCTGACCACAGGCAGGTGGTGCAGCGAATCATGGAAGCCGAGCGGGAAGCCAACAATCAAGACAGATGACCCGACCGGCATCACGTCTTGTGCCTTCGGCAAATGCTCTGGCCCAAACGCTTCGAACACCGCTGTGCGGGGCAGCTGTTCCCTGATCACCTCTAGCACGGCAACGTCGACCTCACCGCCTCCATCCGCGCCCTGTCGCCAGAGGCCCATCCCATCAGCATAGAGGGGAAGCGAAAACCAAATCGATGCCCCAAGGTTATCGTTGTCAATGTGAAGTTCAATTTCGAGCCGGTCCGGGAAGTGTTCGCTCAGCGCATCGAGGACTACGTGCCGGCTGGTCACCAAGAACAGCCGCGCGTCACGCGCGAAAAAGAAGCCGCTGGCGTTCGTTAGATGGCGTTCATTCGCGAATGTCCTCACGCGCGCGGCGGCGAGTAATAAGCTTTCTACGGTGGGTTGATTGACCGTCGTGCGTACGGTTGAGGACTGTTCTCCGACCGCGCAGCTGGCGCGGTTTGCGATCGATGCGAGGAGCGCCTCGCCCTGCGGCGTTGCGTGCGCCGATGCCAGGAAATCCGCGACCGATGTGTCACTCGGATTTCCACCTGATGCAAGATTCGGCACGTGGCGGACGACGGGCACATCGTCAGCACCGCGGAGCAGAAGCCACCTGTCGCCATTCGCGCTCACGTAAAGTTCAATCAAGTCTTTCTCCATCTGGCACATTGCTGAGATTCAGCGATGAGCGATCCTGGCAGCCGTAGCGACTTGGTATGTAGCGACCTGCGGAAACGGGGGACAGAAACCCCGCTGTCGAGTGTGATCGTCTGGTGGACCGATGAGAAGGTCATTGCTGCCTGTTCGGCACATTCGGCGACGAGATAGGACCAGCGCCGCGTGAACGGGCCGTTACGAAGTGGAATTCGACGGCCCAAGACGCGCCAAGCACGCTCAGATTGCTGCCTCCCAAAATCTGAAAGCTGACGTCATACAGATCTTCCGACGATGCCTCCAGGGTGACGTGAATCTCAAAGCCGCGGTAAGGGCCGATGCGAAACATGAGGCATTCCTCGAAGTCGATTCGGTGCCTCAATCGAGAGGGGCGATGGGAACCGCCGACGACGTTACTGCTTCGGGACGACCCCTTCGCGGACAGGGGCGTCAATCCATTCGCGCGCCCAGGTTCGTGCATAGACGATGGCATCTTCGCGCTCCTCGAAAGCGGCTAAGTCACCGCTCATCAGAACTTGAGGCTCTTGACCGTCAACGGCGGGCGTCGTTATTTTTGCATGTGCCATGTACTCGCCGTCCGCCCTACGTGGCGTAGGATCAACACTGAAACTTGGTTCGATGAGCGTCATCTCGTTCTCCGCGAAGTTGACCGACCATTCGCCAAGGGACGGCTAGGTGATGATGATATCCCAGCACCGATTGGGCCCGACCGGCCGCTAGAGAGCTGAAGAGCATCACATCTCACTTACATCGGTGCTGGTGATTTGCTCGAGCGACGAAGACGGTTACATCGTCTTGCTCCCGCGGGAAGTCGCGGTAAGCACGGCAGCGATGATGGCCGGATGACGCACAGCCAGCCGACGCGGAAGTTGAGATCCGGACGCAATCGATGCTGACTTCGTCGGCTAGCGAGAGCAGCCCCGCCCAACCTCCGCTCAGGTTCGGCGATTTTCCTCACAATCGTCCCAGTAGCGCAGTGGGTCGCGATGGTCCGGGTAATGTAAGTCAAGCCACGTTGCGAGCTTGGTCCAATCGGGATGGTGGGTTCCCGTTCGCGCCGACCAGTTCGATGATCGTTCGAGAATTCGACCATTTCCGCGATCGCGAACAAGCACACTCGCGAGACCGTTCGAAGTGTTGGCCTGTGATTCGATAAAGTAACGTGGCAGGAGCCTGAGTTCAGCATCCTTGGCCCATCCGTATAAGCCGCGAACCGCGCCAGAAGCATCTCGCAATTCGATGGGGCCGCTTTCCGGACGAACCGCTGTCCAGCCTTCAGGAAACTCCCCGACAACCTCGTCTTTGCTTTCTCTTACCCACTTCACACGAAGAGCGCGCGTCATCGCTTCGCGCATGCGAGGCACCGATGGGTAGCCCGGCGGCAATTCGATCGACACCGGCAGCGTGACCAGGCTGTCCTTCCAGAGGGTGAGTTCGTCCTCGACGCGCTTCGCGACATCGGACACGTCTGGGCCGAACGGATTCTCGGGGCGCCTTGACCCACTCGACTTCGTCGGCGGCAACCCCTCGAAAAGGCGCTCAGCGTCCTGACGGGTTAGTTTTGACTTTCCTTTGTTCATGCTCTCTCGGTACAAAATATAGATCGGCTTGAACGCGCACGACCCCCGTGACCGCAAAGCGGTCCAGTCGAGCGACGACGCTCGCGCATAAGATCTCACCGTCAATCTAACGCTCATCGTCGCGACTCACCCGTTGGTCCCGGGGCGACGCCGTGCGGCGCGAAGCAAACGCCAGTCACGATGTGACGCTGGCATTCGTGCAAATCGTGTCCCAAATCAGATCGGCGCGCAAACATGCCAGCGATAGGTGGGCAGCGATAGTTGGCCCAACAGGTTGCCAGCGACCGTGACGATCACGATGCTTCGCTGCGACGGATCATTCGCCTAACTCACGACTGTTACCGGGTTCATCGCTTTCAGGTCGGGGAAACGCCCCGCTTTCAATATCCGATCCAGCTGCGCCTCGGCGAGCTCAGTTCGGTGAAGGGGCGTGGAGGCGAACTGCGTGTCGCGCGCGCGTAGGACCGCCTCGATCGCCTCGCACTGATCGTCGGCGATGGCCCACGGGTGATTCGTCTCCGAATCGTGAATGCACTCCCTCAGGACTGCTTCCGCCCTAAGATACGTTGCGATGGGGTGGGTCAAACCGATCCTGCTCGCAGATGAAGTAGGTCAGGTAGAGGATTTTAACTAGTTCACTCGCGAGGTCAGCGTTGACCCGGCCGTTGCGCATTGCAGCCAGCGCCAGATGGTATCTCAGCGAGAAAGCCCGCGCCGTCGCCGGGGCAATCGGCAACAGCTTCGCCAGGGTTAGCTGCGGGCGGCGCATCATCTTCGCGTTCTTTGGTTTCTTCGACATGGTGGCGATTGTCAGCGACCGCCCCACGTTAGAAACCTTGGATGCCAGGGCGCGACGTGTGGGAGAGTCGTTTTGCAGTGAGCTCCGAGCAGGAGCACTGTGCTGCAGAGGCTCTGTCAACTTGTCGAGACTGAGTCGGAAAGACGGCAAGAAAAAGCGTCCCTCAGAAGGCGCTGGACGGATTTCGGGTGACCCCGGTGAACTCGCGCCAGGCAACAAATCGCCCTTCGAGTTGTTTCCGATAGAGTGAAGCGCGCAGCAGATGCCGCTTGAGCGCGAAGTGTTGCCTGATCGGCCCGAAGCACGAGAGAAATTTCTGTGTGCGTTTCGGGTTGCGAAAGCCGCGCATACGCCGTTCGCGTTCGCGGGTCGGTTGGTGGCTGTTCTCCGCGCGGTTGTTCAGTCGGGCGGCCGCTTTGACGAACACGTGCTTCACGTTCGCAAGTTCGGGGATCTCCGCCTTTGCCGCCGGATAGCTGCGCAACTGATCGGTGACGATCTTGCGCGGTACCGGGCTCGAGCGCAGCACACGCTCGAAGAAGCGTTTGGCCGCGGCTTTGTCGCGCCGCTTTTGTAGCAAGATGTCGAGTTCCGCGCCGTGCTGGTCGACCGCGCGCCACAGCAGGTGCGGTTCGCCACGCAGCGTGACGAACATCTCGTCGAGGTGCCAGGTGCTACCCGGCTTGCGTCGCGCGGCTTTCACCCGGTGAGCGAAGCCGTTGCCAAACTTATCGCACCAGCATCGGATTGTCTCGTATGTCACGGTCACGCCGCGCTCGAAGAGCAGTTCCTCGATGTCGCGCAAGCTCAACTGAAAGCGGAAATACCAACGCACAGCGCAACTGATGACCTCGGCCGGGAAACGGTGACCGTGATAGAGCGATTTCGATTTCTTCATCGCATCATCTTACGTGACCGACCCAACAACCTGACAACGCCTTACGGCACAATGCAACAAGGGATGCTTCCCACTACCGGGCTCATGCTCTCGGCAAAAGACAGTTGCCTACTGTCGTTTCTGAGCGGAATCCTGGAAGGGCGCTTTGTTGCCGGTTGAGAATCGGGGCGCACCGATGTTCCTTTTCGTACGCGGGTAACCGTCAATCTAACCTTACCCCCGAAACCGGCTAGGCGCGGTCCACCAACAAATTACTGCGTGTAGTGGGTCGGGAAACAAACATGCAGTCAATCGACGGGACCGAGTAACACGTCGATTGCAGCTTGGCCGGCAATTTCGGCCACCAGATAGGCCCAACGCTCAGTAAAAGGTCCGTTGCGCAACGGGATGCGGCCTCCCCGCGCACCGAGCACTTCGAGGTTCGTGGTGCCTCTTATCTGAAAGGTCACGTCAAAGGTGTTTTCGTCAGCAGCCGAAGTCAGTTCGATCTGAATTTCGAAGCCGCGGTATGCGATCGTTCGGTGCATGAAAGCCTCCCTTTCGTCTTCGGACACTAACATGAGTCAGCATCAGATGGTCTACGCAACCTTTGGGATAGTAGTCATGCATGCGCCACCACGCGTACTCAAATATCTACATACAGGAACCTTCAGGACCGCAACTACCGATTCCATGAATGCTTCTTGACCACTTCGACGAATCTCGCGCGCGGGCAACTTCTTCATCGGCTGTTGGGGTGGTCACAACGATAACCGGAAAGTCTGTACCGGTGCGTTAGCGCATTTGTTGAACGACCTCGAAGCCGTCGAGGAATGGCCGGCAACCAGCGCAGACCGACGGCACGGCGCAGTGTGCCGCCGTAAGGGGCGCGCGGGCCGCTCGCATCAACCGAAGCGTGTCGCAAGCCACTCTTGCGCCCACTTGGTCGCAAATTCGACGGCATCTGCGCGAAGGTCGAAGCCCCCGAGGTCACCGCTAATAAACACGTCGGTCAGGCTGCCATCCGCGGCGTTACCGCTGATGCGTGCGTGCGCCATGTACTCTCCGTCTGCCCTTCGAGGCGTCGGGTCAATGCGAAAGCTCGTCGGACTCGTTTGCATGATCTTCAACTGTTCTATCGACCTGTTTGAAAGGCTGGGGCGCTTGGGTCGTTGCATCCTGCTGGGTCGCTCCTTCCCGCACGCGATGGTTTGTTTGCGCGCCGAAAAACGCGCGGCTCGTTGGGCAAGTGTCGATCACTTGCTCTGCATACGCCGTGCAGGCGCGCCGTGCATCGCCCGCGCTCTGATACCCGCTTTGGGCGGGGAGCCTGAACACGCAACTGCGCGACTGACCGTCTTCCGCTTCCGGCTCTTTAATACGCACGGCGGCATCGAATCCGTCCTCATAGTTGTGACCGTGACCGGACAAGGTCGGTTGGCGTGGAAAGACGAGCGGATAGATTTCCAGCCCACGATATAAGCGGAAATTGACTGTCATGAGTGAGCCCTCGCGCCGTTCAGGCGCCAAAGTAGACTGTGTGCAAAGCAGCTTCGGTAGTACTGAGAGATTGATCGGGTTGCACGGCCTCCGATGCAGGACGGACTTCGGTAGTATCGTCGAAGGACTGCTGGAACCCAAAGCGGCATTCGGTCCAGCCTGCACGTCCCATCCTACCCGCTTCCCAGACTTGTATAGCTAACTTTGAGCGCACAACTTGGGCTGATGTTGAAAGGAAGCGCGCTATACCAGTAAGCCGCCTTTGATTTGAAACGTCACGTCATACATGTTTTCGGCTGACACCGCCAGGCTGACGTGGCGAAGCCGCGGAATGGAATGATCCGGTACATAGGTGCTCCATTGGGAGAGACAGGCGCCTCTTCGGACTTACGAAGAATGCTTAAGTAAGCCCGTTAATTCAGCTGCCACCGGATCAAACCATAGCCAGGCGCCCGACGTACTCAGCAGATTACCTGCTTACCAGTTGGGCACGTCACCGAATCGGTTGCGCCCGGGAAGGATACGATCTACGTGACTCCGCTTGGCAAAAGGCTATCGCTAATCGACTGCCACGCTCGTCTGACGGATCCCGAACCCGCCCCGCTATCCGCCGACCTCGATCGACCGTTCCTTATGAGCTTCCGAGACAGTGAATGTTCCGCTACGGTTTCTGCGCGTTCACGGAACTCACCCTGTCTGAACGCAAACTCAGGATGCAACGGACGTGCGCCCCGTCGAGATGGCATGCCGCAGCCCGAGCAGCCTGCATTGTCGTGAAACGGTGCCGCCAGCTGACGTCGGCAACTGCCGAACAACTACGGAGACTACCTCTGGGAATAGCCCTCTCGCCACAACGTGGCACCGACGGCCACCAGAACTTGGGCGTCTCCTTCCTCTAGACGATCCCACGCCGACGCCAGCCACTGCGCGAGTCCGTTGCACGCGTCATTCAACGTGACGTAGTCTCTTCCCTCAACGTTGAACTGCTCAAAGGTAGCGAGTACGTTTTCTTCTGTCGCCATGTCAATCCTCCGGGTATGTCCCCACTCGACGAGCATAGCCGCGAGTTGCTTGAAATATACTGGACTGTCCGCGCGCACTTCCCGCGCGCCTCCGTACAGGCTTCGCTGCACGGGCCTATCACGGATGCAGTCCAGTGTGGTGTGGTGACTGCCACGGGGCGCGAGCCCGAGCGATGCATATGACGTCGATAGCGCCGGCCTTCAACTGTCGTCGGTCGCACGCGCCGGCGAAACGTAGATCGATTTCGAAAAAAGCGTCTCACCGCCCATCGATCGATCGAGTACACCGATCGCTCGGTTCAGCAGGCCGATCTCGGCGCCCATGCTACGCGCTTCACGCATATAGAAGTTCACAGCATCGAGTCCGTCAATGGTGCAGGCGTCGCCTAGCGGTTGCCCCGGCCACCGAGCGAGAAGTACTGGATCCACCTCGGGCCCGTAGCTGTCCCTACGCGACAAAGTGCACCCGGTGCCAATGTGGACCACTTCGCTCCGAGCACGATCTGCGTGGAACTGCGGAAGTGTCGAAAGAAACTCTAGTAAAGGATACATTTGCCCTCCGGGGCCTGTGCCTGCGATAGGTTGGGGGGATCATTCAGCGCGTTGCAACGGTGGGGACACCGATCATGCAGTCGCTAGGAGTACAGACGTTGTCGACCCAACGCTATCGCCCGCTTTGCAGGAGTCGCTCTGCTTTAATCCTTGAAGGCCGAAAGGGCAATCGTTGATGAGGTCGCAGACTGCGGCAGACCCGCTCATAGCCACGCTCCCTTGATCGCTAGCGATGACATGTGGGCTGGCGCTGGCTCTGTTCAGCCGCCGAAACGGTCGCGTATATCGACTTATAGCAGACCGCCGTAGTACTGCGCGTCACCTTGCCGGCAAACAGCTATGACCCGACGATCCCATCACCGGTAGTCGACCCCCGATTCCCGGGAAAGAGATGACTGGCAGGACGAGCTGACTATATGGTCTGACGCATCGGACAGAGAGGTTCCGTTAAAGCGCGCCAAAGCGATCGCGGCAAGTCGCGCCGCGCCGGTGTCGACTGTACCGACAGGAAAAGGGCCGGTAGACCGGCCCTTGAAACTGCGTTACAGCGGCGAGATATTCGCGGCTTGCATGCCTTTCGGGCCGCGCTTTGTCTCGTAGCTTACTTTCTGATTTTCCGCGAGCGTCTTGAAGCCGTCGCCTTTAACTTCTGAGAAGTGAGCAAAGAGATCGTCCCCACCAGCATCAGGGGTGATGAAACCGAAGCCCTTGCTATCGTTGAACCACTTAACTGTACCGGTATCCATGAGAATTCCTTGAAAAAATAAGAGCTCGCGTGCGGAGCGACAAAAACTTCAAGGAAGAAGAGAGGACAGCGAGTACCGCGCCGAGGACGCGGATAATGGTGATCAGCAATCGAGCTTCTTGAAAATTTCATTTTTCACAATATAGGGCTGGCGTGGCCTTGTCAATTCTTTTCTGGTCGATTCTCAGTGGAACTGTGGCGGTAATTGCGCCCTCATGACGAGGCGATTATCAATCGCCTCTTGACATGCGGAAGCCGGCCGTGAGCCGTTGCAGCCCCAAGCCGTAACGCCGACGCACGTGCCGTTGCGGCAATCGTCCCGCCGAACAGCATGATGGTTGTACCTCGGACGGTTGACCAGTTGACCACTCAGCTCGTTAAGCCGTTTAGGCGTCTCCTAGAGGTCTTCGTACGAATCTCTAGGTTCGCGTTCCCGTGTTTCCCGCGGAATGCTGTCGTTGTTGTTCTCGTTAGCGAGATACAAGATGAGCCATGCACCAAGGACCAACATAATGACCGTCATCGCTATCATTGATGCACCTTTCAGTAGTTGCCGTGCCGGCGTCGCACTTCCCACGCTGAAAGCCATGGGACCAGCAGGCCTCTTAGCAACGCCAAGTCAAACATGATGCGAGGCACCTACCAATGCCCTGCGCAGCTTTCGTCTCGCTTGTTTCGGTGGCATTCCGCAAAGCCAAGCAGATCAGCTGGCATTGGGACGATGAGCGCTAGGACTGCGACACGCAATTCAGGTCGGTCGTCTCCCATACGAACATCAAGATGGCGCCTAATACTTGTAGCCGCCGCTCGCTGGAACAGGACACGCTCGATGCCGCAGTAGTGCGAAACGTCACAGGCCCCATAGGGTGGTCATCGCCTAGGCATTCGGAGGTAGCGTACTTATTTTATTGCTCCTTTTACGACAACCTTTGGCATCGGCGACGGATCGTAGCGTCCGCACCATTTCGCGCGCTTTTTCCTTTGAGCGATGCGCGCCCATTTCTTCGATCAAGTGCGTAAAGCCTCGAAGCCCACGGTGCACGGCACCTTTTTCATTTGCGTTCATCAAACTTCCTTGAGCATGCGCAAGCTCATTATGCGCCCCCGGTACGAGGGGCGCGTGATTCTTGCTGCAATGTCCGAGACGGCACCTGATCACGGCGGGTCAGAAGACGCCTCGCGCGTCGTCGCGCTGACGTCGTGCCGGTCGAGACATGAATGACACGAGACACGAATGCCCTCAACACCGGACGCGCAGGAACATTGTGCCGTTCTCGAGACAACGTCCCGGAAAGCTGTTGCTCGCGTTAAATCAGTGCCCGAGATGTTCCGTCTCGTATTGCGCAGCCCTGGCGCGAGTACGAATGCAGCTGTCCTGACGGGCCCGGCACTAGGCAAGCTCACCAATGAAGCGGAGTAACCGCACGAAAGTAAACGGTGCATTATTGACCAACCAGTTTCGAACCGTTGCGCCGTAAGCTGCACTAGCGCAATCGTACCCAATGCGCACTGTATCGCCAATTGTCGGTGAAGCACGCCAGCGCACGACGGATCGATACGTTGGCTTTATCAAGTTCGGGATCGATCGTAGCGTTTTGCCATCGAGGCGCAACTAGGATCACCGTCATCGCGGAATTGATCGTGCCAGGTTTGAGCCCGCTCTAAGTCCCTCCTCAGAGGATCACTTATGAGCTTCCCCCGAATTTCGACTTCCAGCGGGTCGTGTGTAAACTCGATCTGAAGGAAGGAAAAGAACAATGTTCAAGGTACCAAACCAAGCCTATACGGCGGAGTTCAGGGCGGCCGCCGTGCAGCGGGTCAAGGACGGACAAAGCATCCGTGCCGTGTCTCGTGAATTGAAGATGTCACCGCAGACACTGCGCAACTGGGTGAAAGCTGCAGAGACATCGTGATTGACGCGCTGACGATGGCGTGGTTCCGACGTCGGCCTGAGCCCGGCGCGCTGCATCATTCCGACAGGGGTAGCCAGTACGCAAGCCACGACTTCCAGCGCAAGCTGACGGAATATGGCATGCGCTGCCCGATGAGTCGCAAGGGAAATTGCTGGGACAACGCGCCGACGGAAAGCTTTTTTAACAGCCTGAAAAACGAGCGCGTCCATGCGACTCGCTACCGCACGCATCGGGAAGCGATGGCAGACTTGTTTGAATACGTGGAAGTGTTTTATAACCGCAGTCGTCGTCATTCGTCGCTCGGCTTCGTATCACCGGTTCAGTTTCTGCAGAACTGGATCAAAGCTCAGCAGACCAAGGATGCTGCTGCATAACTCGGGACCCGTGGAAGGCGAAAAACCGAGGGAAGCTCACTTATGCTTGCCGTCTTGATCGTACTTGCCCGAGAGCCATATGGATGAAGATGGAAGCTATATGGCGGATGGGAAAGAGACGTTGGAGCGCTGGGGTGACAGCATGAACGAACCGATCACGACGGTGTTGGCGTGTCGACGCGGACTAACCGATTCGCTCGTCGGAGAGGGCTTCTCGAACCGCGCTGATCTGCCGTCGTGTATTCCCGCGTCGCCTCTATCGTTGAGTGCTGTGATTTGGCAGGTCCGAGAGAGAACCAGTCATTCGAACGGCGTCGACGAGGCGAGACTGACCGACCGCAATTGGCCGGTTGCTGAAATTGAAGTTCGAGCGAGGTCCAACGCGACCGTTCTTCGGCAGCCGACCCGAAACAGCCACTCAGGCAATCGTGACTTCAATGGCTGCTTTCGAGGTGCTTTGGACGACCGGCCGGGCTACTCAGTCCTGGTACCTCGGCGATCAGTCCGGGGGCGCGGTGGGCTTCGCTGCGTTGCGTGTCGTCAGGGACTTGTGCGATCACGCCTGAGCGAGCCCGTCGCGCGTCATGTCGCAAAGCGACTCTCAACACAAATCCAGCTGGCCAAGAGAAACTAGGCAGCGCGCAGGTGCTCCGTGAATCGAAGAAACGAAAGAGTGTCGATGTGTCGGCCTACCGCACAAACGTGACGGAGAACGTTGCTGTGGGTCGCGTCATCCTGAAGCCTCAAGCTTGCAAGAGAATCGCGACCACAGCGATGATGCCCGTTGCAGCGATCGCGGCCGTCGCTAGTACGCAGCGCGGCAGGCCGCAGTTCGTCATCGATGCGGCTGTCGTTCAGCGCTGCGGTCGTGCCCAGCAACTCGCGCAATGCGCCGTTCAGATTTTCAGCAGAAGCTCGGGGGAATGCATGCGGACCTCGTGTTGTGTGATGTGTTTTTTTGTTTTGCCGGCGGCGGTTCCCGCCGTTTTCATGCGGCGCCTTCGCAGCCCTTAGCGCCGGACCACGGGTAGTAGTGGATCGGCGCGAGATCGACGAGCAGCGCGCGGCGGATCTCATCGAGATCGACATCGGTATAGGCGCGCATGAGCAAATTCTCGATCAGCTCCTGCTGGCGCGGCTGTCCGAACGACAGTCGATAGAGCGAGACGATGCGCAGAATCTCCCGCAAGCGCGTGCATTCGACGCTGAATGGCGCAGCGGGTACGATCCGCTCGATGGTCGCCACGCCACGCGGCACGTGCCAGTAGGGCACGAGATCCGTGCGGCGCTGATCCTTCAGCGCCAGTTCGAACAATTCGCCCCAGAGATCCGCGCCGAAGGTCGTCCGGAGCGCAGGGCCATAGGCCTGCGCCACGCGCTGGCGCACGACAAGCGACTTGAAGCGGTTGATCCGTCCTTCGCGCTGTTCGAGATCGATAGGATTGGGCGGCAGGCTCCAGTGCACGATCCGGCGGCAGTACCAGTGGAAGTCGAGTCCTTCCTGTCCGATCGAAGTCGAGTTCAGCATGAACGGCCAGAACGGCGAATTGAAGGACGCGCGGGCGTTCGTGATCCGGTTGATGCTTTTCTCGTCTGTACCTCGCTGATTGCCGAACGGGACGGCGTAGTGACAATGGAAGGTCTTGTCGGACTGCTTCGGATCGGACAAGCGCGACGCCGGCAGCGTCTGCGCGGTCAGCGACACCGCGCCCGTGCCGATCGCGGTATGAAAGGCGTCAATCGAACCGTCCAGCGTTCCGTCGGCCGACTTCAGCAAATGCAGATACTCGTCGAACACGGCTTGCAGATTGCCCATGGCGCCGTACTCGGCGACCGCCATCCACGGCTTTGCGCGCGGCAGAACGGCGCGCAGCACGCGCTGCGACTCCACGCGATTCATCTTGTCGATGAACCAGAGCGCGGCATCGGTCGCGCGCGCGATCAGGAAATTCCGCCGCGCCACCTCCGGCGTTTCAGTAGTGCTGGCGCGCGAATGACGGATCACGTCGATGCCGTACTCGGCGTGACCGTTTTCGGGCGGCCAGATTGCCGTGAGCGTGCGCCGCATGCAGACGCCCGGACCGGCGATGGCGAGATCCGTGAGCCAGTCGAGCAGGTCGACCGGCGGTTCGCCCAGTCCCGCGGCGCCGTCGTTCAGCATTGCGCCGATGCGCTGCGCCTGCGCCGTGCGGGTGGCGGGCGCAGCGGACCATTTGGGGAACCGCGTGACCCATCGCCAGACGTCTGCTTCGCTTTCACCGCAGACGAGATCGAGAAGGAACGGCGCGAGCGCATACCAGCGGCCCTTGAGATTGGCGCGCGTGGCGCCGGAACCGAAGCGCTCGCACATCCGATCGACGTCGCGCTGAAGGTCGACGCGCACGCGCTCACGAACGTCCTCGAGACTTGCATCCGGATACCGCATCGAAACCGACGCGAGACGCGTCGAAGGATAGACGAGCCCCCAGACCGGCCCGACCGAATTGCCGTCGAGACGGAAGGTGCGCGAATGATCCTCGCGTTTTTCGAAGTAGCTCCGGCGTTTCCTGCTCTTCGACAACAGCCGCCGTTCACACTCGTACGACACGTAGCTCGAGATCGCACGAGGCGCCAGCACCAGCGATGAGAACAACAAGGTTTTGCTGAAGCTTTCCAGCCCTTTAAACGGTCCGTCTGCGGCGTAATTGGCGAGACTCGGCGGCACCCACAACAGTCGCTCTGCCCCTTCGGGTGCAGCTGCCCGCAACACCTGAGCGAACCGGCCGCCCGGCGCGTCGCGGGTCAGATCGAGACTGTAGTTCTCGAACTTCCTGTACGGAATCCACGCAGTCTCGGACTGTGCCAGCGCGGAGGCCACGCCCTTCTCCCCGCGGTACTGGCGTAGCGTCTCACGAAGCTGGTAGCCACTGAGAAACGACAGGCTCCACGGCGCCGCCTTGTGAAACTGCATGACATCGCTGCCCGCCTTTCCGTTTGACGCGTCCCTGAGGGCCTGTGCAAGCTGAGCGAGCGCGACGAAGCTCGCGATCTCCGCGATGGAGGTCGCGCCGTCGGCCGCATCCGCCGGCACCGTGCGGAAGATTTTCTCGATATCTGGTTCGATCGCCGCGCGCTCAGTGCGGCAGATGTACGGCCGCAGCGTGGTCTGCACGCGATCGCGCTCGACGGTGCGGAGCGAGTTCGGTGCGAGCGGGCTGTCGGGCAAGCGCAGCAGTTGTCCCAGCAGCGCCTCGCGGCCAGTCTTGTAGTTTGCGAGGACGGTGGCATCGCCGCTGCAAAGATATTTCAGCAGTTCGATGAGTTGCTGTTCGTGCGCTCTTCCTTCCTCCTCGTCGGCGAGATGTGTGAGCGCCTTGAAGGGGGTGGCGGACAAGAGCAGCGTCGCGTAGTCGGAACCTTCGTGCAGCACGCGCCGCGCGATGACCTGCTCTTCCGAAACGGCGTCTTCGTCCGTTGCCTCGCCCGGACCAGGCGCGTCGATGTTCAGCAATGCGGAAAATCGCTGAAACTCATCGAGGATGAACAGATCCGCCTTGAGGTTGCGCGCGCATGCCTCGACGAACATCTGGCGGATGCCTCCGCGCACGCACGTCGTGAGATGCGTGCCGTCGGTGACCTGCCCGGCGTCCGTTTCGGAAAGCGTCCTCAGGAGGCTTCGCCAGGAGCGAACGGACAAACCCAGCGCTTTCGCCGCACGCAGCGCGCGTGCATCGAGTCTGGGCGGTTCGCCCAGACTCGTCAGGAATTCGCGGCGCGACGCGGATTCGAGCGGATCCTGACAGACCCTCTCGGCTTCTTCCCACGCGCCCTTGACGTTCTGCTGGAAGAATTTCCTGAGCGCATCCGTCGGAAGCAGTCCGCCGCCGGACGTCGCCGCGCGCCAAATGATGTAGCGCTCCTTCGCGTTGCCGCCGCCCCGGCTCAGCACGAACGACGTCGCGGGGGTGAGCGAGCACGTTTCCATCAACGGCACGTGTTCGGGTGGCGGTTGTTTGAGACCGAGTTCGGCGAGCCGTCCGAATTTGAGCGAGCTCACCCACTGATCCGCCAGCGCGCCGCGGAATACCGCGAGCTTCTTGACGTTTTCGTGCGCCAGCGCCTGATTGGAGCAAATGTATTCGACTCGAAAAGGCCGCTCTAGCGGGCCCAGACTCAAGCGATTGCGCAACAGCGTGGCGACTACGCCACGTGCCACCAGCGTCTTGCCCAACCCGACCTCGTCGCCGACGAGCAGCCGTCCGCCCAGTCCGTCCACGCCGTCGAGCCGCGCACATGCCGCTTCGACCGTGGCGCGCTGGAAGTCGGTGAGGCCGCACAGCGCTTCGTCAATGGGTCCGATCGCTTCATGCATCATTGTTTGCTCCCGTGGTATCGAGCGAACCCGTCGAACAGGGTGTCGAGTCCTTCCGGAAGAGCGTCGAGCTCGTGGCGTATGCGCTCGAAAATCTCGATGGCGCGGCTCATGCGCCGCGGCGCGCGCGAGGCAGCGCGCAAGAGTTGCTCGTAGAGCGCGCCCCGGCCGTCGAGTCCGAAGATATCGACCGACTTGCCGTCGCCGTCGGCGCGCGTCCAGTCGCCGCGTGATGGACCCGTATCCAGCACGAGTGCGAGATATCGCAACAGCTTTTCGCCGTTGCCGATGACATCGCAGAAAATGGCCCGCTTGCGCGCTTCCAGCAAGTCGGCCGAGAACGCCGCCTGAATCACGAAGCGCTCGCACTGCGCGTCCGCCGCGCGCACTTCGACGGAGACGAACGCGCTCACGTCGGTGAGACTCACGTTGGACCATGAAACTGCCGGCGCAAGCACACGTTCATCGGCGCGGCACAGCATCCGCACGCTGATGTCGAAGTCCGGCTGCGGCTCGAACGGCGTCACTTCGAGGCGCATGTCGAAGTGCGCCGGTTCGGTCTCCTCCGCATGCAGCCGCCAGGCGGCCGTCCTCAGCGCGTCAACAATCTGGCGCATGCGCTGCTCGCGCTCCGCGGCGTCCGGCGCGGTTTCCTTGAACGTGTGCGGTTGAAACACGTTCGCCGCCGACCACATATCGAGCAGCTTCGCAGGGCCGACCTTCTGATTGCGGCCGGTCAGGCGCACCATCAGTTCGCAGTTGCGCGGATACACGTTCGCACTCGGCCGGCCGAACGCGGCGTTCGTCATGTTGGCCGATCCCATGTGCCACGCTGCCATCCCTTGCTGCCGGACGACGATCAGTTTCGCGTGCAGGTTCTGCAACGCCGGCGTTTTTTCTTCGTTGGACTCTTCCCCATCGATGACGCGCTCCGACAACGACAACACCTTCCAGTCTTTGAGCCGCTCGGGCCCGATCTTGTCGAGCGTGTCGCCGCGGCTGATGAGCGTGCGCGAGCCGCTGGCGCGCACGCGGCATGCGAGCGCGTCGAGCATGCTGTGTTCGCCGGCATCGACGAACGGCGAGACGACCAACAGGTCGTCGAGCTTCCCCTCGATGACTTCGTCGAGCGCGAACGGCATGGCCGCCGGCCAGTGCGCGTCGCCATGACGGCCAGGGAGGATGGCGACTTCCGCATCGAATGAATCTGGAGCGGTCCACGCGACCGATTCGAGCCCTTCGCACATGCCTTCGATGAACGCGGCATGCGCCGGATCTCGCGAAAGCGAACGGAGAAAGTCTACGAGCCGTTTGTCGCTGTTGGCCCGACGCCCGGCCGACTGTCCGTCTAACGACACGGCGACATCCCAGCTGCGGTCGAATGTCAGGTTGCGCGACAGCACCAGCAGCCGCCAGCGATCGGGCGCGTCCGCTTCGTCCGGCTCGAAGCGAAGTAGCCACATCTTGGGGTGAAACGATGCAAATGCACCCGCTGCCCCTTCGAGCGCGATGACGGGCGCGATGAGCGGCTCCAGCAGCGCGAACAACCGGTTGAACTTCTCGGGCACCTTGATGCTTCCGCTCTGGTGAAAGACCAGCAAGCGGTTCTGAAGCCGGTCGATAGCTTCGAGCAGCGCCAGGCGTTCGCCCGACAGTTCGACTTCGTCGTCTTCCTTGATCACCTGATCGAGCGTCAGGGCCAGCGACGCGGCTGCGAGCGTTTCAAGATCGAGCGAGTAAGTCGTGGTCAACGCGGAATGGAGTCGATAGCCGTCGGGCGCGCGCAGTTGGTCGCCATAGTCGAGGCGGTCGGTTTCGAGCTTCAGCACGGCAGCTCCTTCGCGATGTCCGTCAACATGCGCCGCGCAGTCTGCCAACGATAATCGAGCGCGCTCATGCCGTACCAGCTGGCTTCATTGGGTTCACGCAGCAGCAACGAACGCTTCGGCTTGTTCTGGATGGCCTGATTGAAGACGAGTTCATCCAGAGCGGACTGATTCGGATCTGCGACGCTGTTGAGCGTGTTCCATCTATCCAGAAACTGGCAGGTAAGCGACTTCACGCGACTGCCGCTGGCGTCGTTGGCACTCATCCATTGCTGCGGGGCATTATCGTGAAAAATGCGTGCGACGCGCGCTTCGGCCTGCCAGCTTGCGTATCGATCCGCGCATAGCTGCGCGAGCTTGCCATTTTGGGTCTTCCCCTCGGCGATCAGGCGGTTGAAGATGATATGGGCGCCCTAGATGGCGAGGCTGAAGCGCTGTGCCCGCTCGACGTTCTCGCAGCATGCCGCGCTGAGCGCCGTCTGTTTCGCGGCCCAGTCGCTGAATGCGGCAAAACTCGCGTAGTCTTTTTTCAGCGCCGTCCTGGCCAGTCCGTGCGAGATCAGTTGCGCAGCAACCGTGTGTTCGAGACCGGGCGCATTCGTGAAGCGCTCGCGCAGGAATTTTGCCTCGGGCGCGGTGAGCTCGAGGAGCATGCCGTCCGGCCATCCTCCAGGCGAGCCGGGCGGCCGGCGCATGACAGCCTCGAATCGATGATCATCGTCGTTGCTGCCTTCGTCGCTCGTCACGATTTCATGCCCGGCGGCATCGCGCTGCCAGTGACGACAAAATTCCGCCAGCGACTGCCTGGTCCGCACGATGTCGAACACACGCAGTCCGTTCCAATAGGTCGTCGATGGACGCCTCGACACACCGCCCTGCTCCACGGCGGTGTGACCGATCACATCGGTCGGCGGCTCACCGATCTTTTCGTAATTGTCCTTGAGCAGGCTCGCAAGCTTGTTCTCCGCCTCACGCAGATACATGGCGAGCGGACGCGCGTTGCGCTTCGACGGCGACCATGCGGCTCAGTCGAGCATCAGCCGCGGAATCGCGAGAAAGTAGCGGGCGCGCGTCTGGATGGTGTTGAAGCCGGGAAACAGCAAATCGGCATAAGCGTCGCGAATCTGGCCTACGCCGAGTTCGTCGAGCGTGCCTTTTTCCTTCATCATCGCGAGCACATCATGCACGCGCCGACGGTCCGACGCGGAAAAATCAATCCAGCCAGTACTGCTCATCGCGACTTGCCCCGTTCTTGTTTAGGTCTTCGTGCCTGCACGGCCCGCTACTGTATAGATGCGGTTTCACTATGTCGTTGAACCGGCATCGAATTGTAATCCGACGTCGGGACAAATCGTGTCCTAGAATGCCGCCTTGGCCCGCAGCCCTACTATCGGCACTAGGCGACGACGTTGAAGTCCTTGGTGGATCGGCGGCGATGGCTTGCAACGAGTCTGCGCGCATGCCGCGTGCGATGGCGGTCGCGACTCGGTGTTGATTCGCAACACGCAAGGTACGGGATTAGACTTGACGCCGTCTGCAGGCGTTACGATGGCACCGCTTGCAATGACATGCCGGACCCAAAGGACGAAGGCTCAAAGCCTGGCGTGCGTGGCTACCCGCCGTTTGGGACAAGCCAGGCAATCGAATGCAACGCTCGCGCGCCACGCCGCATGAAACGTTGTTTTCATCTGTCAGCTTTCGTCAGCGGGGCAGGCGGGCGAAGAAAAAGCGCCCAACCGATGCGTGGGCGCATCGAGCCGGGGAATCGGTTTCGATAGCGAGAGTGTGTAGCAAAGGGACAATGTGAGTAACGGACGACCTTACGACGAAACTGGCGAGTGAATGGCCGTTTGCAGGTTGAAGGAGACTCTTGAACGTCTACGTTGACGCCACAGCGGACGACAGTTTGTGGCCGTCCGGCGCCTTCTGAGCCGTGTACCCGATGCGTCTATCAAGCGAACCGCAGGGACATATGTACCTCGTCGTATGCCTCGTCGCCAACCATCAAAGAGTGGCGTTCCAACCCGAATTCCTGAAATCCTAGCGACGCATAGACGTTTATAGCGGCTGTACTTGTCGCATTGGCCGTTAGATTTACCTGTGTGATACCCGGCACGGATTTGGCGAAATCCAGGGCTTCTGCAATAAGCCTTCTGCCAATGCCCAAACCTCTCATGTCGGGCGCTACATAGTCTCACCTGCAAAATTCGATCTCGCTCGCGCGTGCTCCCGAGTGGTCGATCGGGGCGCAGTCCCACCTTTCCATCTCAGACGGTCGCGCGGGGCGCGAACAAGGCTTCGGGCGAGTCTTTGAACCAGCAGCGCAGCCACGCAAGAACAAAAAATATGGGCGCAAGCCCCAGGCGGACGATGGCGCGCAACAGCCAGCGCAAGTTGTAGCCCGCCGCGCACAACACTGCGTGTAACGCGTCGCCGATTTGCCCTTTTAGCCAGCAACGCCGCATGCCGTGCTCCTGTTTTACGTGCCCGATGATCGGCTCGATCGCTTGGCGGCGCTTTAACCACTTTCGCTGCGTACTGCTTAGCAGGTTGCTGAAATACAGGTGCTTACGACGCAGCTTTGGTCTGTCGCCGCGGCCTTTGCCGCGATTTTTCGCAGTGTGCAATTTCAACGCGAATTCACCGTCTTTTTCGACGGTTTGAGGCCGATTGTTGGCCTCGTGACTACTCATTGCGCCACTATGGGCGGACTTGTCCCAGTGACCGCATGCGCACGAGGTTATAGGCGGCCATGTTCAACACGAACATCTGGTCAACCTTCTCCAAACTACGCACCATCACTTGGCGCATGCGCCCCACGGTCTTGGCCCACCCGAAGCCTTGTTCGATCAACTTGCGCTTTCGCTGCGAAATGGAATAGCCCAGGCTTGATGCAATCGCGTCGGCCACCGCTGAACGCCGCCCAGAAGTGTTTTGCGCAACGTGCGGGGTGACCTTCATTTGCTGGCAGGCTTCAATGAATTCCTGTGCGTCGTAACCCTTGTCTGCACCCAGCGTGATTTCTGCGTTCGCATCTTCTGCCGCTTGCCGCGCATCGTTGATCATGATCTTGGCCGCTTCACGCTCGGCATGCCCATCAGCGTGTGTCACGCGAGCGTTGACCACCAGGCCGTGCCGATTATCGGTCAGCGTATGGCCCATGTACCGCAATTGGCTGGCCGTTTTGCCTTTGCGATAGAGCCGCGCATCAGGATCAGTCTTGGACTGATGCGTCTCGTTGCTGCGCTTGCTGCCTTTGAAGTCGCCCGCGCTGCCGTCATCGTTGTCCTGATCGTCACGGTCCTTGCGCACGAAGCTCTTGTGGCCCGCCCACGCCTGAATCAAGGTGCCGTCCACGCTGAAGTGCTCACCTGAGAGCAGGTCCTTCTTCTCGGCAATGGCCACCACTTCGTTGAAGAATTTGATGACCGCGTCGTGCTTGATCAACCGCTCGCGGTTCTTCGTGAACACGGTGGGCACCCACACCACATCATCCATTGCCAAGCCGACGAACCAGCGAAACAGGAGGTTGTATTGCACCTGCTCCATCAATTGTCGCTCCGAGCGGACACTGTAGAGGATCTGAATCAGCATTGCCCGCAGCAGCTTCTCCGGCGCGATGCTCGGCCGTCCACCTTTTATGTCGACCTCGTACATCTCGGAGAACAGCCGATCCATCTTGGCGAGCGCTTCGTTCGCCATGACGCGAATCGAGCGCAGCGGATGCGACGCCGGAACGAAGTCGTCGAGCTTGCGAAAGGAAAACAAACTCTCAGTGAACGTGTCGGCGCCGCGCATGATCTCCGGGGGGGCAAGTTAGGTCCTTCTATCAACGCTTCAGGCACATCCCGCGATGACCTCTGCGATCAGTATTTCAGCGGCCTGTTAGCGCCTTGTGTTTACCTCGATGAATCAGCTGCACCGGCGCAACATCGGCATCCACACCGCGAAATCCGAGGTCGGCCAGCACGATCTTCGGCGTCGGCGTGCCCGGCAAATCCTGCAGCAAGATGTTCGTTTGTTCAAGTTGCGCGGCCAGCGTGTGCCCGTCGTAAGGGTTGCCTGCAAACGAGCGCGCACCGACGATCAGACCCTGCTTCTCCGTGATCGCGAGACTGACTTTGACACCGAATTCGTAGGGCTGGCGGGCCTTGCCTTTGGATATGCATTCCACTTCTGGCGCGTGAAGCGCGTAGAGTTTGTGCTTGTCCTTCGCACGCTGACGGCAGATACGCCAGGCGCGCTCCAGCCAGATTCGCAAGGATGCCTGTTGCTCAGCGGATGCACCCGATAATTTGCGTTCGATGTCACGCAGCAATCGTCCGAGTATCGTGCGCTGACGCTTGAGCACCCGGCGCAGACGCTTGAACTGTTTGGCATGCGCATAGCCGCCTGCCCGGCGACGCAACTGTTTCCCCTCGCGCTGGTAGGTCTGCTTGAGCGTCAGTCCGGCGCGTTGGGCGAGCCTTGCGAGTTTTCCTCGTGCAACCTCCAGCAAGCGGCTGTCAGTCGGGTAGGCAATTGCTTTCTCCTGGACCGTCGTATCGACAATCACGCGCTCGAACTCGGCCGGCCTTACGGCTTTCATTTGCACGGCCGCCGCAATTGTTGTCGCGAGCATCTCCTCGACGCCGGCTTCGCCCAGCGCCTGCCGAAAGCGCACGAGGTTGGTCGGATCGCATGGCAGGCGCGGCTGGAAATAGTCCTCGCCGCAGAAGTACTGGAAGTACACGTCTTGTGCCCAGCGCTCGCAAACCGACTCATCACTTTCGTTGTATGCGTGCTTCAGGTAGAGCAGTCCGACCATCAGCCGGGTCGACAGGCGCGGACGTCCGGCAGCGCTATGGCCCGCGCCCGCCAGCTTGGGCGCCGTGCCGAACAGATCAACCTCTGCGCTCAGCCGGCCTTCGCGAGCACGCCGCTCGAAGATCGGTGTCAACGTCGCTTCTATCGACGTCCAGGGCATTCGGTTAGCCAGTACGGCCAGCGGGTGCCGCAAATCGATCATTGCATCCAGGCGGCTGCGGAAGAAATCCGGTGTGCTCATCGGCGCTTCTCACTCCCAGAACATAGGCCAATTCCATATTGGAACTGGGAGTTCCGCAACCCTCTGTTTGCACCTATTACCACGCAGCGCCTGGCTTCACGGCATTCTGCAAGACCGACTAACTAGACGCGCCTCTCCCGGCCCAAGTTCTTGTCGCCGTCACGCCTCACAAGAGAATCAGGCGGACCCGCGCGCGCGAGGCCGCGAGTCGCCGGACGCACTGCACCGGTCCTCTACGACGGATCGTAGCCGGCTCACGTCAGGATTGCCGGATCGGCTGTGCCAATCTTTTGACGCCTTCGGTGAAAACCAATGGCCTGCCGATTGCTTTTCATTTGGCCTGTCGCCGACGCACAAGGCTTAAACGCATGATATCGCGCTCACTGAAGGCCACTCTTGCTGCCTCTATCAATGCGCTCACGTTTTCGCCAGACGAAACGGTCTCGCTTGTTGACGTCATCCGTCACCGGCAGACGTTTGCGCAAATGATCGACGCCTGGCACAGCGATACGGATGCGTCGATCGAGGCAATCCTCGCTGCGGCAGCCCGGTGCGCCGCGCTCGGCTGCAACGCCCCAATGGCAAAGGTCCTTGAAGTACGGCGCTCCGACAACGTTCTTGTTGTTAAAGCGCAGTTCGGCCTGAGTGAAGAGGCGCTTGGCCGGTCAGCAGGAAATGTGGACCCGGTCAACCCAGCGGGGGAAGCGCTAGCCAACGCCGAGCCTGTGATCGAGCCCGACGTTCGTCGACGACCGCAAGAAAAGCTGCCGCAGATCCTTCTTGACTACGGCGTCGTGACGTCAGTGAGCTTACCGTTGATCAACCACATTGGGCCCTACGGCATTCTCGAGGTGGATTATCGTGAACCAACTGAATTCGGTGCGTTTGAATTGTCGTTCCTTGCATCCGTCGCCGGCGCGCTCGCCGAAAGCATCGAGAAGTACCACGCGCGATCATCGCTAGCGGCCGATCGTGACGCCAAGGTGGACTTATTGCGGGAACAGCAGCACCGTATTCGCAATAACTTCCAGCTCATCGTCGCTTTGCTTCAACGCAATGCGAGGCAAGCGGACGATCCCCAGGTCCGCAGCAGCTTCAGGGACGTCGAGCGCCGGGTCTTTGCAATGGCGTCGCTCTACGATCATCTCCTCGGTCTCGGTCAACACGGCGAACAGATCGACCTTGGCCGGTACCTTGGTTCCATGGCCGACAGCTTCCACGAGTTTTACGGACTGCGGGAAAACCGAACCACGCTGCAGGTAGACCTCGAGTCTGGCGTCCTGTTGTCGCCCGACATCTGCACCACCATCGGGACGGTGGTGAACGAACTTGTCGCAAACGCCGTTGAACATGCCTTTGGTGGGGAACGTGGGCGAATCAAGATAAGTTTGAGGCAGCAGCCCGAACTTGCGATCTGCGTGGTAGACGACGGCAAAGGGTTTGACGCGAGCGCATCGGAGAACGTAGGGTTACGGACAATTCGGCGGATAGCTATGAGCATCGGTGCAAAATTGGAGCACCGTTCGGAAGCCGGCCACGGCACAGCATGCGAGTTGACACTTCCTGGGCACGCTTTCAACTGAGAGTCCTATCGCTGACTTAAACACTATCCCTATGCTGGGCAATCGTCGAACGCGCCGATGTGTTCAACGTGAGCAATGTGAAGAAGAAACTGGCTTACGGAGCGGATGTTGACCATTGAAGCCATTTGGTTTTTGATAGTCGGGGCCTTGATGGTTGTCATGGCTATCGGTCGAAAGATCGTCGAGCGGTTGCCGATGACCGGCGCGATGATCTATCTCGTCGTCGGGTTCTTGCTTGGTCCAGCATTCGTCGGATTGCTGAGAATCGACATCGAGCGCGACGTTGTGCTATTGCGCACGCTCACCGAGGCAGGCCTTGTCGTTTCGCTGTTCGCGATCGGGATGTATCTTCGCGTTGAGCTTTCGAATCCGCTCTGGAGATTGACATTGCGGCTGGCCGGTCCTGCCATGCTCATCACCATCGCCGTTATGTTCTTCGCGGGGCATTGGGGTCTGGGACTTGCCGCAGGGCCTGCCCTGCTGTTGGCATCTGCATTAGCGCCGACCGACCCTGTCCTCGCCAACGAACTGCGCGTTGAAGAGGCCGGCGACGATGAGCCTCTGCGCTTCGCCTTGTCATCCGAGGGCGGGCTTAACGACGGCGCGGCGTCGCCAATGGTCTATATCGCGCTAGCGATTTGCGGCGTCGGAAGCCTCGGCAGCAGCAATCCGTGGACGTTCCCACTTGCGATCCTATGGGGACTGACAAGCGCCGTCGTCATCGGATGGGCGTTGGGCACAGGCATCGTCGTGCTCGTGACTTGGCTGCGCACGCGTTACGACCATGCGCTCGGCTTAGAGGGCTTTCTTGCACTCGGCCTCGTTGCTTTGGCGTACGGGGCGACGCTCATCGTTGACGGCTACGCCTTTATCGCAGTGTTCGTCGCAGGCGTTGCGCTGCGGCGCCGGGAGATGAAGGCGACCGGTGAGAAGCCGCCGAGCGAGGCGCTCGAGTCGGTGGAACGCGGCAATCGAGATGAGGCTGCAAAAGACCCCGAATTGGCTCACGCCTACATTGCGGAAAAGATGATGGGGTTTTCTGTGGAGATCGAGCGATTCATTGAACTTGGGCTGATGGTTGTTATCGGTAGCGTCGTGTCCGCACATTGGCGCGAATTGCTGCACTGGTCCGCGGTCTGGCCGGTTTTGTTCTTGTTCGTCGTCGCCCGTCCGCTGGGCAGCAGTCTTTCGCTGCTCGGCTCATCGATGGACCGCCATCAGCGGGTGTTATCGGCATGGCTCGGGTTGCGCGGTGTCGGCGCCTTTTACTACCTGTTGTTTTCCTGGGAAAGGGCTGGAGGCAGCACCGTCGCTGCAATTGCGCCGATCATCCTTTCAGCTATCGTCCTATCGGTTCTCATGCACGGAACGACGGCCACGGTGCTGCTTGATCGTTATATGCGCCGAAAGTAGAAAACCCGAGGTTGCGGAATTTGCCTTGCTTTTCACCGATGGAGTAACCCGGAGGATGGCATGGGTGGACGACACAGTCCCGGTGAACGAGTGCAGACATCGGGCACCTACAAAGTTTGCATACACGGCGATGCCAAGTCAGGCTTCGAAGTCAGATGGGTCTAAGGCGAACATTTTCCGCCGATCCCCGGCGGGGCCAGCGCCCATTACGAGCTGCTGTACTTGGCCGCGGGCTCGAAAGAGGAAAGCAAACTCTGCACCGATCGTAATTGATATCGTCGAAGCCGCTGGAAGCGCGCTGTCTGAGGAGCCGAATTTTCACCAGAATTGGCTCGAGATCGGCCAGACTCTGCTGCGCAAGGTGAGCCAAACCCTTCAGTACACCGGCCCGCGAGCGCCCAGACGGGCAGACGACTCTTGCGCCGCTAATTTTTATCCGAATTGCGCGTGAGTTGGCAACGACCGGTTATGACCACACTGCAGCCGGTTGACCGTTCCTTGTTTCAGCATTCCGAGTGACTCAAAGTGGCCGGTTGCTGCCTGCGACGGTCGCATCCGTCTGCCGTGATACGCGACCACCATCGTCCGTGCATCGCAGGCTTCCCGAATCAGAAGCGAAGCGACGTCATTTCTTGCGCCGCGATTAGAATTGCACCGCATGTGTCGCCCAGGCGTCTTCGAGCACTCGCCTACCGATGTTTCGTGCACCGTCACAAACCCTAGCTACTTCAGGCGCTTAACAAGTTACCGAGGGCGTTCCTCACAGACTTTTCAACTGAATCTGTGGATAACTTTGCAACGCGCATGGCCATTGTGTCCGAGGCAAGTACCCTAAGAAGACGTATTCCTAGGGCTGAAGGCGGTCGACGTGTCACGCTAGCAACGTTTTCATCTTCTCCATAAACGCTTAGCACTGACAATCCGCTGCATAAAACGACTGCTTGGGCCCGCGCAGTGGGGCTCAGGGCGACATTACCGACCGGTCCGTGGCCTCGTCGGTCAAAGGGTTATCGCTTCTGTTGCAACGTTTCCAAATTAGCTAAGTAAAATGAAACTTAGCGACGCGCGCATCGAAGCATCAGGCGTCGCAAACGTAAAAGCGAATTCGCGACGCGACGACCCTGCAACGCATCCAGCTTTCCGAGACGTTCTTGTCTGTTCAAATCTGAATCAAAAACGGTTCGGGCGCCGCATGTGCGCGGCGGCACGCTCGACGCACTTCCCCACTGGTATGACGTTTGGGCTGGTTGGCACGGCCTTCGCATATGTATGACGAAGCACTAAAGACATAGCCGCCAAAGTTGGCAAACAGACGGCAAGGTGCTACGGGGCTGGCGCAGACCGATGAAGACCGTCGATGCTTTGCGAACAGCAGGCCAGAGAAATACAGCGCAAAGCGCACAGACCAAGCGGAATAATCATGTTGACCCTTCAGTCCGACCTGCACGGCAATCATTTGTTGGGCGCGCTTCCCGCGCATGAATGGAGCGCCCTGGCGCCCCATCTCGAACTCGTTCAATTGCGCGCCGAGCAGTTGCTGTGCGATTCAGGACGACGCATTAACCACGTCTATTTCCCGACCACCGCCGTTATTACGCTCTTGCACACGATGGAAGATGGCGGTTCCGTCGAAGTCGCGGCCATCGGTCGTGAAGGGATGACGGGCGTGCCTGTGCTGACCGGTGGGGATACGATGCCGACTCGCGTCCAGGTGCAGGCCCCAGGTTTCGCTTACCGGATGAGCGCGAGCGCACTGCGTGAGCACTTCGGCCGCTCCGACTTTCTGCGTCGCATTATGCTTTTGTACATGCAAGCACTGCTGACCCAAGTGGCGCAAACGGCTGCATGCAACCGACACCATGCGCTGAGTAAGCAACTGTGCCGCTGGCTGCTGATTCAGGCAGACCGTACGCCGTCGGATGAACTGAGGGTGACGCAGCAGACCATCGCCGACATGCTGGGCGTGCGCCGGGAAGGCGTCACTGAGGCTGCGGGCAAGCTGCACGACGCAGGACTGATCCATCACAGCCGTGGTTGCATCAAATTGCTCGACCGCGCTGCGCTCGAATCCCGTGCGTGCGAATGCTACGGCATCGTTAAACGCGAGTTTGAGCGGATGCTGCCTAAGATTCGACAAGCCGAGGCCGTTGCATAGTCACTGAACCGCAGGACGGGCGCAGAGCAGCCACCGCCACCGCGGCGGGAGCTTCCTTGCGTGACTGGAGATCGTTTGTAAGCGCGAATTTATGCGCACATAGCGTCTGGGTTCGGAGCAAGGCAAGCTGCGTCCACTGATATTCTGTGGACACACCCATGACTCAAACAGGTCCAGATACGGCGCTTCTCGCCGTTACCCTAGTCGGGCGCGACGGCAAGCGTCGCTACGACTCCCAATCCAAACTTAGGCTCATCGAGGCCTGCCTGCAACCTGGTGTTTCAGTGGCCGGATTGGCGCTCAAAGCCGGCGTCAACGCGAATCTGCTGCGCCGATGGATCAAGCTGCATGAGCAACGCCGCCGCGCCGCGGGGGCGCCGGATATTGTCCCCCGGCGTCAGACTAGTTGTCGCCTCTGAACTTTCTTATCGAGAAGAGTCAGAGGTACAGGGTGAAGGCGAAACAAACGTATTCTGTTGAATTTAAGGAACAGGCGCTGTCGAAGGTCCTGCAGCGCGGCCCCCGAACGGTTGGAGCAGTGGCCGACGAATTGAACGTGAACGTACTGACGTTAAGGAAGTGGATGAGAGGCGCCGCCGCCGCGAAGCGGAGCTCGGGCTCCGAACACGCAAGACGTCCGGAAGACTGGTCGCTGGAAGAACGGCTGATGGCCTTGCAGGAGAGCCACGGGTTGGTCGACGAAGCGTTGAACAGCTGGTGTCGCGAGCGCGGCCTGTTCGCACATCATCTCGCGCAGTGGCGAGCGGATTTTTGCACGGTCGGTGGAACCGGTAGTCGGCGCGAGAGCGCCACGGAAGTCCGGGATCTGAAGCAGGCCAATTTCGAGCTGCAGCGCGAACTCAAACGTATGCGGTCCTTAAGGGACGCCCTAGCAATGGACGAGTGATTCTCTGATGCTACCTGTCCACGTGGACAGCTGGGATGAGAGTACATGACAGAAGATCGAGACTTGCGTAGCCGTCTGGTAGTCGGCGCGAAACGGGATGGTCGCCGGGAATACGATCCGCAAGCCCGCGAGGAACTGGTCCAGTTGTGCATGACGTCCGGCGTTTCGATAGCCCGGACGGCGATGCAATACGGCTTGAACCCGAATCTGTTGCGCGAGTGGATCACGCGCTATCAGAAGACACATGCGGCGCGGAATTCGGCGGATAAGGAACTGAGACCAGCAGACAGGGCATCGCTTGATGTCACGCCGCCTGCCTTGCGGACTGACGCGACCGACGTGCCATCACCATTTGTACCGGTCGTTCAGGGGGCTGTGACGGTTGAACGAGCGGTGTCCGCGCGCACACCATCGATCACGGTTGCCTTGCACATACGTTTGCCTAACGGTGTTGAGTTCGACATCGCAGAGGCGACCATCGACGAGCTGACCACCGTGGTCCAGATGCTCGGGAGGATGCCGTGTTCCGGTTCGACGATAATCTGAAGGTCTACCTGCACCGCGATCCTGTCGACTTCCGCTACGGCATGAACAGTCTGTCGATTCTCGTCGAGCAGTCGATGCGCCTAAATCCGATGGACACGTCGCTTTACATCTTCGGAAACCGACGTCGTGACCGGATAAAGATACTTGGCTGGGACGGCAGTGGTTTCTGGCTTTTTATAAAACGATTGGAGAGCAGCCACTTCATCTGGCCAGACAACAAGGCTGAGATCGTGACGATGACGAGCAACGTGTTGCACGCGTTGCTCGATGGCGATGACATCACCGCGATACGACGGCATCCGAAGCAGGAATATCGCCGCGTGAGCTGAACAGTGAGGCCGTGCGCCGGTCTAACCGGCCATGCCGATCAATGTCACGATCACCGCCGAGGAATTGAAGGCGTTGCTCGCCGAGCGCGATGCTGCTCGTGCATTGCGAGAAGAACAGGAGGCCTTACGCGGCGCCTTGCGGCTTATGACCGCAGAGCGCGATCTTGCTGAGGAGCGACTCCGAGCCTACCGTCGCGAACTGTTCGGCGCCAAGAGCGAGGCACGAGATTCTGATCAACTTGGCTTGTTCAACGAAGCCGAGGTGCTCGGCGCGAACAGCGCGCCTGCTCAAGAAGACACGCCGGAGACGACGGTTGGCGCGCACAAGCGCAAGAAGCGCGGTCACCGCAAGCCGCTTGATCCCAATCTACCGCGCGAGGTCGTGCGGCACGAACTGCCCGAAGCCGAACGCTTTTGCACGAACGATGGACAAGCGCTCGTCGAGATCGGCGCGGAGATCAGCGAGCAGCTCGATGTGATCCCCGAGCAGCTTCGAGTGATCCAACACCAGCGCGTTAAATATGCGTGTCCGTGCTGCGATCTCGGCATCAAGGTCACTCCAGCGCCGCCGCGCATCATCGCGCGCGGACTGTTGAGCGAAGCGGCGCTCGCATGGATCGCCACCGGCAAATATCAGTTCGGCGTGCCGCTCTATCGCCAGGCCGGTTTGCTGTGTCGCTTCGGCGGAGACATCTCGTCGAACACGATCGCCGCCAGCATGGTTCGCGTTGGCCTCGCGACCCAGCCCGTGATCAACCTCATGCGCGATGCGTTGCTTGATGCCGAACTGATCTACTGTGACGAGACGACGTTCCAGGTACTGAAAGAGAAAGGGCGCAAGCCGCAAACGAAGAGCTACCTCTGGGCGCAGATGACCAATTCAGGCATCCCCATCCGCTGCTTCAGCTATACGCCCGGACGCGGTGCCAAGCTGGCCGACAAGCTGTTCACGGGGATCCGCAAGGGCGCCGTTCTGATGACTGATGGCTACGAGCCCTACAACGACATCGCTCAACGCTACGACCTCGTGCACCTCGGGTGTTGGGCACACCTAAGACGGTACTTCATCAAAGCGGAGGAGAACGTGCCGAAAGCCGCGCGTTCGCCCGATCTGCTCGCGACACGCTTCATCACGCTGATCGGCAAGCTGTTCACTGCGGAGGCCCGCTCTAAGAAATGGGCAGCTGAGCGACGACAGCGACTGCGACGTCGATACAGCACGCGCATACTCGACGCCATCTACGCTTTAGCCCTCGCGGAGTCGCCCGGCGTCGTACCAAAAAGTTTGCTCGGAAAGGCACTGACCTATCTGCGCGAGCAGTGGCCGAAGCTGATCCGCTACGTCGAGAACGGCACTTGGGCCATCTCGAACAACCCTTGCGAGAATGCGATTCGCCCCTTCGTCGTCGGGCGCCGCTCATGGCTTTTTAGCGACACCGTAGCGGGGGCGAACGCAAGTGCAAACCTCTACAGCCTGATCGAAACCTGCAAAGCCGGGGGCATCGATCCCTATCGCTACCTTCACTGGTTGTTCCAACGTCTTCCTCTGGCGAGGACCGTTGACGACTACGACGCGCTGCTTCCTTGGAAGATGCCCGCAGATCTCCGCTGACCCGCATTGCTGACGCACATCACGCGCTCTCCACCTTACTCCGAGGGGCGTCGTTCGTGGATCGCGTACACTCAAACGCAAGGAGAAGGCGCTGGCTGAAGCTGCGGCGCTGTTGGTGCTGCAAAAAAAGCACCGTGCGCTGTTCGGGGGCGAGGCCGAATGACGGTCCCTGAAGAGCGCAAGGCATTGATCGACCTGATCAGCGAGGCGACCCTGGCCGGGGCTCGCCAGGCGCGTGCGTGCAGCATTCTAGGACTCAGTGCTCGAACGGTTCAGCGCTGGCAGCGCGGCGAACCTGACGCGGTGGACGGGCGCTCGTTACGGCATCACGCGCCGCGTCACAAGCTCTCTGCCGACGAACGCGCCGAGCTTCTGGCGATCGCGAACTCGCCCGAATTCGGTCATCTGCCGCCAAGCCAGATCGTGCCTCGACTGGCAGACCAGCAACGCTATATCGCCTCCGAATCGACGTTCTACCGGGTCCTGAAGGCCGAGAAGCAACTCGCACACCGGCGCAGCGAACGGCCGGCACAGGCACGCAGCAAACCCCGTTCGGTTTGCGCCGATGCACCGAACCAATTGTATAGCTGGGACATCACGTATCTGCCGACCACGGTTCGTGGGCAGTACTTCTACTTGTATCTGTTTCTCGACGTGTTCAGTCGCAAAATTGTCGGCTGGCAGGTGTATGCCGAGGAAAGCAGCGTGCTGGCCAGCGAAGTCCTCAAGGACCTCTGCGCGCGCGAAGCGATACAGCCCGCCCAGGTGATTTTGCATTCGGACAACGGCGGCCCGATGAAAGGCGCGACGATGCTTGCCACCCTTCAGGCGCTGGGCGTCATGCCGTCGCTGAGTCGCCCGGGCGTGAGCAACGACAACCCTTACTCCGAGTCGTTGTTCAAGACCCTAAAGTATCGACCTGCTTATCCGCTCAAGGCATTCGATACCCTGTTTGCCGCGCGCACGTGGGTGGGCGCACTGGTGCGCTGGTACAACGTAAGCGCGAATTAACACGCACCACGGCGGACCACTGAATAATCTGCGCTCGATCACGTTGACGCGGATTCGTCGTTCCGCTTCGTGAAGTTGAATGGGAGCAGGTCCCGGATATCGGCATCCGCTGAGCGCTGCGGCAGCTCGGTCAGCACGCGCAGCAGATAGGCATACGGCTCGACTCCGCATGCACGGCACGTCAGCATCAAGCTGTAGATGATCGCACTGGCCTTCGCGCCAGCGACTGTGTCGCTGAACAGCCATGCCTTTCTTCCGGTCGTAAATGGGCGGATGTCGCGCTCGAGCAGATTGTTGTCGATGGGTGAGACCCCATCATCGACATAGCGTCGCAGGTATGCCCACTGATTGCGTGTGTAGCTGATAGCCTTGCCGGTCAGACTTTCAGGCAGCACTTGCGACGCCTGTTCATCGAGCCAGATTTTGAACGCCTCCAGCAGAGGCACGCTGTGCGCCTGGCGCAACTCATACGTGTGCTCGGCACGGCTTCGACCTTCGGGCAGTACGCCGCGTGCGAGGGTCTCAACCTGGTAAAGCGCCTTGAAGTATTCGAGCGCCTTGCGTGCGCGGCCGTCGGGTTTCCTGTGAGCCTTGTACGCCTCATCAAACCCGCGGCGCGCGTGAGCCATGCATCCGAGATGGGTCACACCTTCCAGCGTGCGCCACGCACTGTACCCGTCGGTCATCAGCGTTCCGGCGTAGCCGCCCAGAAAGGCCTGCGGATATTGCTGCCCGCGTCCTGGCTGATATTCGAACAGCACGACCGGTTCGGTACTGTCTTTGGCGCTGCGATACACCCACATGTACGACTTGCTCTGCGCTGTCTTGCCGTCTTCCTTGAGCACCTGCACTGTCGTCTCGTCGCCATGAAGCAGGGACTGCGCAAGCAGTGTTCTGCGCATCGCTTCATACAGACGGGACAGGTGCAGCTCGGCGGGACGGATAATCCAGTGTGCCAGCGTACCGCGACTGACCGCAATGTTCGAGCGAGTCAGCGCCTCTTCCATGCGATACAGCGGTGTGCCGTCCGCGTATTTGGCCGTCATCACCGTAGCGATCATTGCCGGGCTCGCGTTGCTTCCTGGCAGCGGCTGCGTCGGCATGGAAGCGATCACAACCGGCGTATGTTCGGCGTGGCGCTCGCAATGGCGACACGCATATTTGAAGCGCACGTGTTGCAATACCGATGCCTTGAGCTCGATATGCAACTGCTCACAGGTCTGCTCGCCCATCCGGTGCATCGCGCCCTTGCAGCACGGGCAGACCTTTTGGTCTTCGGGCAGGTCGTATTCGATACGGGTGCGGGGCAGATCGGCGGGCAGTGGTTTGCGACCGCGCTTCTGATGGGGTGGAGCATCCACGGCAGGCAGGCTGGTGGCGGGCAACGCGAAGACACCGTCCGGATCGTCTTCGACAGGTTCCACCGCGGCGACCTGCTCGGCTTCGTCGAACACGCGATCCTTGAGCTTCTCGCTGCTCGGCGCGAAGCGCTTGAGTTGCGCGAGGCGAAACAGCTCCTCGAGTTGCTCGACGCGTGCCTTCAAGTCCCGGTTGCTTGCCTCGAGCTCGCGGATGTAGGCGAGCACTTCGGGCGGCAGACCGGCGGTGGAATCGGGGGCTGACATGACCCTTACCTTAGCGAAATCGCCGGGCGCGTGGGTTTACGGAAGTTGTAACGACGAGGCCAGTTCAAGGGTCACGGATGCGTCAACCCGTGTGTCGATACTGTCGCGCAGGATGACGACGTACTGCGTCGATATCAATCCCCTCAAGCAACCAGTGCAGTTGCTCGGCGGTCAATTCCATCACGGCCTGCTGCCGGCGTGGCCAGGCGAAGCGGTCTTCTTCGAGACGCTTCATCATCAGCCAGAAGCCGTTGCCGTCCCAGCCAAGCAACTTAATGCGATTGTGGCGCTGGTTGCTGAACGCGAATAGCGCTGGCGCAAACGGGTCCAGCCCTGCCTGTTCTACCAGGGCGGCGAGTCCGTTGATCGACTTCCTGAAATCGACGGCTTCGCGATGAACATACACCTTGAGTCTAGCGTCGAGTCTGAACATCGCAGCGTCCCAGACTCTCGATCATGGCCGATACCAGCGACGCATCGCCGGCTGTGCAGTCCAGCCGCAGCGTCACTCCGTTGGGCATCTCCACCGTCAGTTGCGAGCGCAAGGCCGGATTTGTGCCCACAGGCTCGGAGTCGGGCTTTGAGATGCTGGTCCGCTCAACGACCCCACTGCGGCCAGCCTCGCGGACCATCACAAATGCCGACGGCACGGCGAGTGTCGTCGCATCATCGACAATATCCGGCGCCCCCGCGGCGCGGCGGCGTTGCTCATGCAGCTTGATCCATCGGCGCAGCAGATTCGCGTTGACGCCGGCTTTGAGCGCCAATCCGGCCACTGAAACACCAGGTTGCAGGCAGGCCTCGATGAGCCTAAGTTTGGATTGGGAGTCGTAGCGACGCTTGCCGTCGCGCCCGACTAGGGTAACGGCGAGAAGCGCCGTATCTGGACCTGTTTGAGTCATGGGTGTGTCCACAGAATATCAGTGGACGCAGCTTGCCTTGCTCCGAACCCAGACGCTATGTGCGCATAAATTCGCGCTTACGGTACAACGAGGAGCATCGTCACAGCGCGATCCGGTTCGTCACGCCGGCGCAGCGTCATGCCAACCTCGATCAGGACATTCTGGATCGACGCGCGGCGCTCTACGAGTACGCCCGGCAACGCAATCCGCTTCGGTGGAAAGGCCCAACGCGCAACTGGCAACGCGTCGATGCTGTGCACCTGAACCCGGATCGAATCGATAACCAGGGCGGTACCCCACGACGCCCTAACCAGGAGAGAAAGGCAGCCTGAAATTATTCGTTGAGGCGACAACTAGCTTGAAAATTTCCGCTGGAAGGTGTGACCCATCTCGGATGCATGGCTCACGCGCGCCGCGGGTTTGATGAGGCGTACAAGGCTCACAGGAAACCCGACGGCCGCGCACGCAAGGCGCTCGAATACTTCAAGGCGCTTTACCAGGTTGAGACCCTCGCACGCGGCGTACTGCCCGAAGGTCGAAGCCGTGCCGAGCACACGTATGAGCGGAAATTTTCAAGCTAGTTGTCGCCTCAACGAATAATTTCAGGCTGCCTTTCTCTCCTGGTTAGGGCGTCGTGGGGTACCGCCCTGGTTATCGATTCGATCCGGGTTCAGGTGCACAGCATCGACGCGTTGCCAGTTGCGCGTTGGGCCTTTCCACCGAAGCGGATTGCGTTGCCGGGCGTACTCGTAGAGCGCCGCGCGTCGATCCAGAATGTCCTGATCGAGGTTGGCATGACGCTGCGCCGGCGTGACGAACCGGATCGCGCTGTGACGATGCTCCTCGTTGTACCAGCGCACCAGTGCGCCCACCCACGTGCGCGCGGCAAACAGGGTATCGAATGCCTTGAGCGGATAAGCAGGTCGATACTTTAGGGTCTTGAACAACGACTCGGAGTAAGGGTTGTCGTTGCTCACGCCCGGGCGACTCAGCGACGGCATGACGCCCAGCGCCTGAAGGGTGGCAAGCATCGTCGCGCCTTTCATCGGGCCGCCGTTGTCCGAATGCAAAATCACCTGGGCGGGCTGTATCGCTTCGCGCGCGCAGAGGTCCTTGAGGACTTCGCTGGCCAGCACGCTGCTTTCCTCGGCATACACCTGCCAGCCGACAATTTTGCGACTGAACACGTCGAGAAACAGATACAAGTAGAAGTACTGCCCACGAACCGTGGTCGGCAGATACGTGATGTCCCAGCTATACAATTGGTTCGGTGCATCGGCGCAAACCGAACGGGGTTTGCTGCGTGCCTGTGCCGGCCGTTCGCTGCGCCGGTGTGCGAGTTGCTTCTCGGCCTTCAGGACCCGGTAGAACGTCGATTCGGAGGCGATATAGCGTTGCTGGTCTGCCAGTCGAGGCACGATCTGGCTTGGCGGCAGATGACCGAATTCGGGCGAGTTCGCGATCGCCAGAAGCTCGGCGCGTTCGTCGGCAGAGAGCTTGTGACGCGGCGCGTGATGCCGTAACGAGCGCCCGTCCACCGCGTCAGGTTCGCCGCGCTGCCAGCGCTGAACCGTTCGAGCACTGAGCCCTAGAATGCTGCACGCACGCGCCTGGCGAGCCCCGGCCAGGGTCGCCTCGCTGATCAGGTCGATCAATGCCTTGCGCTCTTCAGGGACCGTCATTCGGCCTCGCCCCCGAACAGCGCACGGTGCTTTTTTTGCAGCACCAACAGCGCCGCAGCTTCAGCCAGCGCCTTCTCCTTGCGTTTGAGTTCGCGCTGCAGCTCGAAATTGGCCTGCTTCAGATCCCGGACTTCCGTGGCGCTCTCGCGCCGACTACCGGTTCCACCGACCGTGCAAAAATCCGCTCGCCACTGCGCGAGATGATGTGCGAACAGGCCGCGCTCGCGACACCAGCTGTTCAACGCTTCGTCGACCAACCCGTGGCTCTCCTGCAAGGCCATCAGCCGTTCTTCCAGCGACCAGTCTTCCGGACGTCTTGCGTGTTCGGAGCCCGAGCTCCGCTTCGCGGCGGCGGCGCCTCTCATCCACTTCCTTAACGTCAGTACGTTCACGTTCAATTCGTCGGCCACTGCTCCAACCGTTCGGGGGCCGCGCTGCAGGACCTTCGACAGCGCCTGTTCCTTAAATTCAACAGAATACGTTTGTTTCGCCTTCACCCTGTACCTCTGACTCTTCTCGATAAGAAAGTTCAGAGGCGACAACTAGTCTGACGCCGGGGGGAAAATGAGGTGACCCGTGAGGCGTTACGAAAAAAATGGTAAGCGCACCGTCACGCCGAGACTTGGTGCGCCACATGACCCACGGCGGCTTGAGCGAGCGACACGCGCTGCGGGTGATAGGCATGAGTGCGAGCTCCTATCGGTACGCGGCAGCAGCGGATAGGAATGAGGCCCTGCGCGAGCAGATCGTGGCGCTCGCGCAGCGACATCGACGGTACGGCTCGGGCATGGTTTATTTGAAGCTGCGCCAATCAGGTCTGGTCGTCAATCACAAGCGTGTGGAACGGCTGTACGCCCGCGAGAACCTGCAAGTACGTCGCCGCAAGCGCAAGAAGGTGCCGGTTTCTGAGCGTCAGCCCTTGGGCCGGCCGTCAGCGGCCAACCAGATGTGGTCGATGGATTTCGTCTTCGACCGCACCGCCGAAGGCCGCGCGATTAAGAATTTGACGATAGTGGACAATGCGACGCAAGCGGATCCGGTGTTAAAGGCGGATCCGTTCGACCTCATCCAAACTGATGTCGTCACGGCGCCGGTCGTAGAGCTGCGTAGTGCGGGTCGACGCGTGATTCGCCATCACCGCGGCGTTCTCAAGCGTACCGCCGTTTTTGAGATACGCGGTGATGCCAGTCGCGCGGAAGGTGTGATTACCGATCAGCGTGTCGATGCCGGCCGCTCGCGCTCGGCGGCGCACCATCGCGTAGGCCGTCGCCACTACTGATGCATAGAAGGGCGGCATGTTCGCCGCGAATGATTTGAACTGCGCTCTTGCGACACCAGGCAGAGCGCGTGTTGCGTCAGTCAAGGCGCATCTCCAAATTACTGCGCCCACGGCTACAGCGCTGGCCGGAACGGTGCGATTTGCGTCATTGAGTGCAGCGTGTCGACGGTCGGTTGCTCTCGTAGGGAGGCGCGACGGCGGGTCAAAGGAAAACATGCCGCAGCACGCCGCGGCTTCTTACTCATGCGACGCTTTGACTAGAAGGCCGACCAGTCGCCATTAGCAGAAGCGATCACCGATGCGCTCAATCGGCGGCTTGGCCGGACGCGTCGCCGTTCGTGCTGGCGCGGGCGTCGGCGCACGCTTCGCCGCGACCACGCTGTTGACTACCGGCGATGACGTGAACGTCTGACCGGTACGAAAGACGCCCACAGCTGCGGTCAGTTGCTTCGCTTGGTCTTCCATCGAGCCGGCCGCTGCCGCCGCTTCTTCAACCAGGGCGGCATTTTGCTGCGTGACCTCGTCCATCTGCGAGATGGCCTGATTCACCTGCTCGATGCCGCGAGTTTGCTCACTCGAAGCGGACGCAATCTCGCCCATGATGTCGGTGACTCGTTGGATCGCGGTGCCCACCTTCTTCATCGTCTCTCCAGCTTGTGCAACGAGCTCCGTTCCCTCATTGACTCGGGTACCGGATGTTTCAATGAGGTCCTTGATTTCCTTCGCGGCGGTCGATGAACGCTGCGCGAGGCTGCGCACTTCGCTCGCGACGACGGCGAAGCCACGACCTTGCTCGCCAGCGCGTGCAGCTTCCACGGCAGCGTTGAGTGCCAGGATGTTGGTCTGGAATGCGATGCCTTCGATGATCCCGATGATTTCGGCGATCTTGCCCGAGCTCTGCTCGATCCCATCCATCGTTTGTATCACCTGACCGATGATGGCGCTGCCCTCGTTGGCGACGGCGTTTGCGTTGTCTGCCAGTCCGCTCGCTTGCTGAGCGTTTTCCGAATTCTGCTTAACGGTCGCGGTTAAGGAAACTCTGCGTAACCCTGTCATGGCATCGATTAGGAATGCTACTATTGACGTTACAGACATGGAGGCATTGTGATGACGCAACTTCATCTCGGTTTGAACCTTTCGACCAAGCGAACGCGTAAGCGGGAGTTTTTGGACGAGATGAGACGAGTGGTGCCATGGTCAAGATTGATCGAGTTGATCGAGCCGCACTATCCAAAGGGCAAAGCCGGACGTCCTCCTTTTCCAATCGCGACGATGTTGCATATTCACTTCCTGCAACAATGGTTTAGTCTGTCGGATCCAGCGATGGAAGAGGCCCTCTACGATGTGCCGCTGTATCGGGAGTTCGCGGGTCTCGACGGCGCGATGACCCGCCTCCCGGATGAAACGACCATCCTGCGGTTTAGGCACCTGCTCGAAGCACATGGGATCGCTGCGCAAATCCTGGCGGTGGTCAATGAGATATTGCGCGACAAGGGATTGATGCTCAAGGCGGGATCGGCCGTCGATGCCACGTTGGTCGCGGCGCCCAGCTCGACCAAGAACGGCTCGGGCACACGCGATCCCGAGATGCAGTCGACTCAGAAAGGCCGCAACTGGTACTTCGGCATGAAAGCCCACGTGGGCGTGGACGCAGAATCAGGCTTGGTTCACACGGTCATCGGCACGGCAGCTAACGTGCACGACATCAATGTGGCACATGCGTTGTTGCACGGGGAGGAGACGAGTGTTTATGCCGACGCCGCATACCAGGGCATCGAAAAGCGTGAGCAAGCGGGTTCGGCCCGATGGCACGTTGCAATGCGGCCCAGCAAGCGCAGGAAACTGAATCTAGACGACCCTGTCGACGCGATATACGACAAGATTGAAAGGCTGAAGGCTGGTATTCGGGCGAAGGTTGAGCATCCTTTCCGAATACTCAAACGACAATTTGGCTACACGAAGACGCGATACCGGGGGCTGGCGAAGAATACCGCTCAAATCACTACGTTGTTTGCGTTGGGCAATCTATGGATGATGCGCAACGCGCTACGCCACTCGTAGAGAGGCCGCCAGATGAACGTGGCCTTCATGTCCTTGCTAAAAGTCACAACCTCTTAACCGCATCGACGTGGTGACCTAATTCAGCAATCGACAGGCTTGCGCGAGGGAAAGTGGAGCTCCAACGCATACTGTTTACAACGAGTCTTCGTCCACGCCTGTCGCATGCGCCTCGAAACGCATTGTGCAGACGCTCCTTAACTCTTCCATGCTCGCGGCCGTTTCCTCCAGCGAGGCGGCCTGCTCTTCGGTGCGAGACGACAAGTCAGTATTGCCAGCGGCGATTTGCTTGCTCGCGCTCGCAATGGCTTCGCTGCTACTTCGAACAGTAAGGACGGTTGCGGCAAGCTTGTCTTTCATGGAAGCCACCCCGGAGAGCAGCTGGCCCATTTCATCATGCGTCTTCACGGCGACAACGCGCGTCAGATCGCCTGCAGAAATGTGTTCGAAGTGCTCAAGCGCTTCTGCGATCGGGGTCATGATCGCGCGGCGCAGCAGGAACCAGCCAGCGAATGCAGCAATCAAACCAGCGGCAATAGCGGCAATCGCTACTACCGCAGCCGTACGACTAGCGCCCGCGTTTTCAATGCGTTGATGATCTGCCGACGTCTGCTGATAGTCGCGCAACGCTTTTGAGGCATCCGTCATTTCCGCGTAAGCCTTAGGCAGTGCAACCATCGCCACCTGACGGATCTCGCTCTCGTTGGCGCGATCCAGTGCAGCACCGAATGCAAGCACCGCTTCGCGTAGCGCCTTGCGCTTTACTGCGAGATCGCCAGCCATGCCCGACTCTTGCGCATCTTGCGGCAACGACATGTATTCTGCGAACGCCTTGTCTGATCCGTCGAGATAGCCTAGCACGCGCTCGCGCTGCCGTGCGGCGTCGGGTGAGTTTGGCTCCATGGCAACGTGATCGAGGACAAGCCTTGCACGTGCGAGACGAATTTCAGCGCTAGCCAGTGCTGCAGTCGACGGCAAGAGGTCCGTGCTCATTGCATCGGCCGAAGAACGGATCTTTTGCATGCCTAACAGGCCTACCGCGCCTACCAGTAGCAGCATAAAAGCAAGGAACGACATCGTAAGCGCGAGGCGCATACGGATTGTGAGAGTCTTCATTTCTGTGATTTTCCAGCGCCACCCATAAAAGGCGATGCGACTGCGCCCACGCACCTGCCTGCCGCTCACCAATTGAAAGCGACCTTTGTATATCGACGCCGATTCGATATTCTGCAATCAGAATTTGTACAGTCGGATGCGATTGGAAGCAGTAGAAAATACCTCTCCAAACTGATTCATCGGACTTGCCGGTGAAGTCTCCCGCAGACTGAACGCTGCAGCTGAATGCGCGAATTGCAACGGCGAAGAAGCGATCCGGCTCGACCATCTCGAACAGGTGAGCAGCATTGCCGTCTAATGACCTGCGTCGGTGGCCGGTTGCGCCCCGCCCGTTGTCCGAAGAGGCGTTCGGAAGCTGGCTGGGACATGTCGCCAGTCGCTACTAGATAAGTGTCGCGCAGATATAGGATTTCACTCAGCTGGGCACATTCCCCGCCCTTCGCAACATCGAATGGATCGTGTTTCCTCCAATATCCGAAGGTACGCTTGCCACGCAATCGGCAGTCACCCGTGAATCCTGACCGGCTTGCGCGGATCCAAACCCCGTCCGGCTGGGGAGCACGGGCAACACTCGAGCAATTTCCGGTAGCAATCGCACGGCGCGTACGTAACATGGATCGGTTGCTTGTGCTGGTGAGCAAATACCGGCACAAACTCAAAAGCGGCCCATCAAGGTCGATCATAGAATTAGTGCACCCCCAAATAGCAAAATTAGCGTACATCAACATCAACTTAAACCAACCAGCCTCCACGCCTCCACGATTCCCCGGGCGCTTCACTACGACGGCTTCGTCATTCGACTACGACTACAACGATGAAGAATTGGCCGGACAGCTCGACGTGTTGCTGGAAGCCGGCAAGCTGCCCGATCTCAAAGCGCTGCGTGAGCAGTACGCACCCCGTGAGGCATCGTGTCCTGAAGTGGATGTTCAGATGCCGCCCGTTGCCGTCTATGACGAACTGCTCGAGGAGATGGCAGCATGAACGCGCCCGCATATGATGGTGGCCGCCTGGCCCTGATGCTCAACGAGCTGCGCTTGCCAACGATCGGCAGGTTGTGGCCCGAGTTCGCCGAGCGCTCGGACAAGGAAGGCTGGCAGGCGACGCGACTGCTTGGCGCGCTGCTTGAGCACGAGCTGGCTGAGCGCGCCAAACGGCGTATCGAGCGGCACCGTACCGAGTCGCATCTGGACCCAACCAAGACACTCGCCACCTTCGACTTCGGAAATTTTCAAGCTAGTTGTCGCCTCAACGAATAATTTCAGGCTGCCTTTCTCTCCTGGTTAGGGCGTCGTGGGGTACCGCCCTGGTTATCGATTCGATCCGGGTTCAGGTGCACAGCATCGACGCGTTGCCAGTTGCGCGTTGGGCCTTTCCACCGAAGCGGATTGCGTTGCCGGGCGTACTCGTAGAGCGCCGCGCGTCGATCCAGAATGTCCTGATCGAGGTTGGCATGACGCTGCGCCGGCGTGACGAACCGGATCGCGCTGTGACGATGCTCCTCGTTGTACCAGCGCACCAGTGCGCCCACCCACGTGCGCGCGGCAAACAGGGTATCGAATGCCTTGAGCGGATAAGCAGGTCGATACTTTAGGGTCTTGAACAACGACTCGGAGTAAGGGTTGTCGTTGCTCACGCCCGGGCGACTCAGCGACGGCATGACGCCCAGCGCCTGAAGGGTGGCAAGCATCGTCGCGCCTTTCATCGGGCCGCCGTTGTCCGAATGCAAAATCACCTGGGCGGGCTGTATCGCTTCGCGCGCGCAGAGGTCCTTGAGGACTTCGCTGGCCAGCACGCTGCTTTCCTCGGCATACACCTGCCAGCCGACAATTTTGCGACTGAACACGTCGAGAAACAGATACAAGTAGAAGTACTGCCCACGAACCGTGGTCTGAGATTGACCCGCCAAAACGGACACCTATCCTTTGGAAAAGGGGGTGCCAAAATGGGCAAGCATCGAGCACCGTACCCGGCGGAGTTCCGGGCTCACATAGTCGAGCTGGTGAAGGCGGGGCGAACACCCGAGGAGCTTGCGCGAGAGTTCGAGCCTAGTGTGCAGACGATAATCAACTGGGTGGCGCAGGCGGATATTGACGCCGGCGTGCGTCAGGAGGGGTTGACCACGGCTGAGCGCCAAGAGCTCTCCCGTTTGCGCCGCGAGAATCGGCAATTAAAGACGGAGCGCGACATTCTCTCTCACGCCGCAGCCTGGTTCGCCCGCGAGACAGGAGCCGTGTCCTCGAAGGATACGGATTCATGAGAGCAAACCAGGCCCGTTGGCCCATTGCTACGATGGCGCGGCTGCTGGGAGTCTCGACCAGCGGTTACTACGCGTGGCTGGTGCGGGAGCCATCAAGGCGGTCACGTAGCGATGCTCAGCTACTGACGCGCATTCGTACGCTGTATGCGAGTTCGCGAGGTACGTATGGGGCGCCGCGCATCCATGCGCAACTTGCGCGCGAGGGAGTGCACGTGGGACGCAAGCGAGTCGCGCGCCTGATGCGCATCGCGGACCTACGGGGAGCAAGCCGACGGCGCTGGCCCCGTACAACGCGCCAGCGTGCGGGGGCACGGCGTGCGCCGGACCTCGTGCGCCGGCACTTCAATGCTGAAGGGCCCAACATACTGTGGGTCGCAGATGCCACCTACATTCCGACGACAGAAGGCTTTCTCTATCTGGCCGTGGTGCTTGATGTCTTCAGCCGGCGCATCGTCGGCTGGGCAATGTCGAACCACTTGTACACCGAACTGATGTTGCGCGCGCTCGACATGGCCCTCCAGCAGCGACGTCATGAGGGTGTGATTTTGCATTCCGACCAGGGGGCCCAATACACATCCATTGCCTTTGGAAAACGCTGCCGCGAAGCCGGCGTGCAACCGTCGATGGGTACAGCCGGCGACGCGTACGACAATGCGATGTGCGAATCCTTCTTTGGGACGCTTGAAGCAGAGCTCCTGGCGCGCGAACACTTCGCGACCCATGAACAAGCACGGAGGCGCATCTTCTCCTTCTTGGAAGGCTGGTACAACGTACGCCGCCTGCATAGCAGCATCGGCTATTGTTCACCGCTCGAATTCGAAAACCTGAGCGCGAAGACAAAAACCGCATCACCCTGCGAGTTGCCCACCGACGGGCAGCGTCGCGGTCGTGAGAAGCGACCCGCTGCCCATCCGTGGACAACCCGCAACTCAACGCTTAACGGAGGCCGGGCCACGACAAATCTTTAACTGCAAATCTGTCCGTCGGAGCGGGTCAATCTCACCGTGGTCGGCAGATACGTGATGTCCCAGCTATACAATTGGTTCGGTGCATCGGCGCAAACCGAACGGGGTTTGCTGCGTGCCTGTGCCGGCCGTTCGCTGCGCCGGTGTGCGAGTTGCTTCTCGGCCTTCAGGACCCGGTAGAACGTCGATTCGGAGGCGATATAGCGTTGCTGGTCTGCCAGTCGAGGCACGATCTGGCTTGGCGGCAGATGACCGAATTCGGGCGAGTTCGCGATCGCCAGAAGCTCGGCGCGTTCGTCGGCAGAGAGCTTGTGACGCGGCGCGTGATGCCGTAACGAGCGCCCGTCCACCGCGTCAGGTTCGCCGCGCTGCCAGCGCTGAACCGTTCGAGCACTGAGCCCTAGAATGCTGCACGCACGCGCCTGGCGAGCCCCGGCCAGGGTCGCCTCGCTGATCAGGTCGATCAATGCCTTGCGCTCTTCAGGGACCGTCATTCGGCCTCGCCCCCGAACAGCGCACGGTGCTTTTTTTGCAGCACCAACAGCGCCGCAGCTTCAGCCAGCGCCTTCTCCTTGCGTTTGAGTTCGCGCTGCCCCCGGCGGGCACCCAAATTCCTCCGGGGATGGGCGCTTCAAATTCCTCCACCCCGCGCCCCCGGTTGAGTAGCCGGTAGCGACATCGCAGGACGTTTATTTTCTTCTCCTTCAGGCATGAAGGAGACCGAGAGGTGAACGTCTTGAAGCAGCATCTCCAAGCCACGATATTCACGCTGCTCGAACGCGGGGCAAGTCAGCGCAAGATCCACGAGGTCACGGGGATCGACCGCAAGACGATCCGCCGCTATCAGTCGATCTTTGAATCGCAGCGAGTCACGGGCGACGCAAATTCCTCCACCCCCGCGCCCGCCGGCATGGCGGAGCCGGTGGGCGCGCAAATTCCTCCACCGCAAACTCCTTCACTTTCGCGCCCGCCGGCTTCTCGGATCGTCGCACCGGTCAAACCGTTCAATTTCGCCCGTTCCGCCAGCGAACCCTATCGCGAGTGGATTGAGCAGCAGATACGCTTGAAGCGCAATGCCCAAGCGATTTACCAGGATCTGGTCGACCAGTTCGGCTTTACTGCGAGCTACGACAGCGTCAAACGCTTTGTGCGCGCCCTCCGGCACGTCGATCCCGAGCAGTTTGACCGCCTCGAGTTTGCTCCGGCTGAGGAAGCTCAAGTCGATTATGGTGAGGGCGCGCCGACGCGTGATCCGAGGACGGGCCGGTATCGGCGCCCGCGCTTGTTCGTCATGACGCTACGCTATTCGCGGCGCAGCTTCCGGCAAGTGGTCTGGAAGTCGAGCAAGCAGGTTTGGGCGCAACTACATGAGGACGCCTTCCGGTACTTCGGTGGCAGCGTGAGTTACGTCGTCCTCGATAACCTCCGGGAAGGTGTCATCACCCCCGACCTATATGAGCCGGAGCTGAACCGGCTCTATGCGGCGATGCTTGAGCATTACGGCGTCGTGGCCGACCCTGCTCGCGTACGAGACCCGAATCGAAAGGGCACCGTAGAGAACGCGATCCAACACACGCAGAACACCGCGCTCACCGGCCGGCGTTTCGAATCACTCGAAGCTCAGAACGAATTCCTTATGCATTGGGAGGAGAACTGGGCAGCCAGGCGCATCCACGGCAGAGCGCGGCGGCAGGTCGAAGCGATGTTCCAGGAGGAGAAGCCACATCTGCGGCCGCTGCCGGCCACCGCGTTCCGCTACTTCACCGAAGTCGTACGCACCGTCTGGGACGACACCACAGTAAGTATCGAGCGCAGCAACTATGCGGCGCGCCCTGCGCCCATCGGCAGCCTCGTCAGCGTGCGCATCTACGACACCACGATTGAGATCCGCGACCGGCGCACTCAGGAGTTGCTGCGCACCCATCCACGCCACACGCAGCCCGGTTCACTCGAATTGCCCGAGAGCGAGCGACCGTTCAATCCGTCGCGCCAGACGAGCCTGGCGCTCGCTAGCGCCGGCGACATCGGCCCACAAACGAAGGCACTTTGCCAGCATCTGTTCGACGCCGAAGGACGCGTCGGACATCGCGGCATGTGGGGCATCGTCGCGCTGGCGAAGAAGTATCCCGCCTGGCTCGTCGAGCAAGCCTGCGACCACGCGCTGCATCATCACCTGTATCGCTACCGGCAGGTGCGCACCGTTGTCGAACGGCTGTTCGAACAGGCACTTGAGCGCCTCGATCGGGCGCCCCAACTCGCCTTGCCGCTCACCCAGGAGCACCCGTTGATCCGGCCCGCAACCGAATACAGCGAGCTCTTCGACGCCGGCGCGCAGCACAGCGCCACATCTCGATCCTCCACGACGGGAGAAACCGTATGACCACCACCTTACCGGACATCGAACGCGCGCTAAGGCTATTGCGTCTGTCAGGCGTACGCGACACGCTCGAGACACGCGTGCTGCAGGCCCAAGGGAGCCAGCAACCATTTCTGGAGACCTTCGCGCTGATTCTGCAGGACGAACTCGACCGGCGACAGTCGCGCCTCATCGAGCGTCGCTACCAGCAATCGGGTCTCGAGGAGAGGCTTACCCTGACGGAATTCGACTGGTCGTTCAATCCAAAGCTGCCTCGCCAAGCCTGCTTCCAGCTACACGCACTGAAGTTCATCGCCGCTGGCGAAAACGGTTTAATTGTCGGCAAGCCTGGCACCGGCAAGTCGCACGTGGCGAAGGCCGTCGCATATCAGGCCGTCCTCCACGGGCACAAGGTGCAGTATCTCGAGACCGATGACTTCTTCAACCGTTATGCGCTGAGTGCGCAGGAACAACGGCAGGCGCGGCTGCGTGCCATTCTCGATTGCGACCTGCTCGTGCTCGACGACCTGTTCCTCTCACGTACGATCCCCGACGACGCCGGCGCACTATTGCAGACCCTGATCCATCAGCGCTACAAGTTGCGTCGAAGCGTGGTGGTCACCTCCAATCGCGTCGTACAGGACTGGGGCGCCTATCTTGGCGACAACACGATGAGCACCACGATCCTTGACCGCCTTATGCATCATTGCCACCTCCTCGAATTCAATGGTCGCAGCTACAGGCTCAAGGAAGCTGCCGAGGCGCTTGCGCAGAAAACGAAAGAAGGCTAAAACTCGACGACGTCCTGCGTTACGGGGTGGGGGAATTTGGGCGCCCATAAGTGGAGGAATTTGAACTGCCCGTCCGGGCGCGCTGCAGCTCGAAATTGGCCTGCTTCAGATCCCGGACTTCCGTGGCGCTCTCGCGCCGACTACCGGTTCCACCGACCGTGCAAAAATCCGCTCGCCACTGCGCGAGATGATGTGCGAACAGGCCGCGCTCGCGACACCAGCTGTTCAACGCTTCGTCGACCAACCCGTGGCTCTCCTGCAAGGCCATCAGCCGTTCTTCCAGCGACCAGTCTTCCGGACGTCTTGCGTGTTCGGAGCCCGAGCTCCGCTTCGCGGCGGCGGCGCCTCTCATCCACTTCCTTAACGTCAGTACGTTCACGTTCAATTCGTCGGCCACTGCTCCAACCGTTCGGGGGCCGCGCTGCAGGACCTTCGACAGCGCCTGTTCCTTAAATTCAACAGAATACGTTTGTTTCGCCTTCACCCTGTACCTCTGACTCTTCTCGATAAGAAAGTTCAGAGGCGACAACTAGTCTGACGCCGGGGGACTTCAGCGCTGTGCCAATGGTCTCGAAGGCTCATGTGACGGCGCTGGCCACCGGCGAGTCATGGCTGGAGAAAGGCGCCACGGTCCTCCTGTTCGGCCCACCTGGGGTCGGGAAAAGTCATCTAGGTTCGGCCATCGGACACGCCTTGATCGATGCTGGCTACCGCGTGCTGTTCACGCGCACCAGCGAGCTCGTTCAGAAACTGCAGGCGGCACGCCAGAGCCTGCAGTTGCCTTCAGCACTGGCCAAGCTCGACCGCTTCGACCTCATCGCCCTCGATGATCTGTCGTACGCGCGCAAGGACCAGGCCGAGACCAGCGTGCTGTTCGAACTGATTGCGGAGAGGTACGAGCGTAAAAGTCTTCTCATATAAGTTATTTGGAATTGGATTCGTGCTACGGTAGGCCAACGTTTTTTGTTCGTGTGGCACGCTGGGGGGCCTGAAACGAGATCACGCAGGGTTATCCACGGGGCCGCCGCCCGCTTCTCTATAGCGAGAGGCGAGCGGCCCGGTGGATAACCCGTGCCGAAGGCGATGCCGCTTTTACCTGCTCGTGCTGAATCGTCGTGGTGACGGGGCGGCATCCCTCGCGAGAGGAGCAAATCATGGCTGCCAGCAGCGCTGTCGTCGAACCGGTCTGGGAACGGTATCCGCTAATCGCCTCGAACTCTTACGCTCGACGATGGATACAGAGTTGCGTGATGCTTGGTCTGGCAAGGCTGCCGCGCGTCAAACAACATGAGAGCAGCGCGTCAATCAGGATGAGAGTACTGGCGTTGCGGCAGCGGTGAAGGGCGTAGCCTGGAACCGCTGCCGCAACGCCGCGCCGAGGAGTCCGCCCCGCTGCCGGGGCGCTTTATCGGTGGTCGCGGTAAATCGGGTATGAACAGCTCTTTCGTGTAGCGAACGGAGGCTGCGTTGCCCGGCCGACACATCAACGACCATCAGATGAGGCTCTACATGAAGTACAGACTCAAGGAAGGACCGGCTCAAGCGGCTGCGCGCGCCGGGTTCAGCGCCGCCACGGGGTATCGCATCGATCAGGACCGGCGACTGCCATCACAGAAGAAGGCGCCACGTGCGCGTCGTCGTCCCGATCCCTTGGCGGCAATCTTCGACACCGAGATCGTGCCGCTGCTCCAGTCCGCTCCCGGCATTCGACCGATAGCCGTGCTGGACGAGATGCTTCGGCGCCATCCCGACCTCCCGGGCAACGTGCGCCGCACTCTGGAGCGCCGTATTCGCGACTGGCGTGCACTCCATGGCGAGGAGCATGACGTTATGTTCCGTCAAGTACACGAACCCGGTCGTCTTGGGTTGTCCGACTTCACCGAGATGGACAGCCTAAAAGGCCAGTTCAAAAAGAGCTCGGAAGGGCTGTTTACTTTTCTTCGAAACGGTTAACCTTGGATGCCTGAACAACGGATCAAGGAATGCCGGCACCTATCATCGATGACGAACTGTGGGCACTGATCGAACCACTACTTCCAGCGCCCAGACCGCGACGCAAGCGTTACCCCGGGCGCCTACCGGTCTCGGACCGTGCAGCATTGAATGGCATCCTGCTCGTTCTGAAGACAGGTATCCGTTGGAACCATCTACCGACGCGGCTAGGCTTCGGCTCTGGCGCGACCTGCTGGCGTCGGTTGCACGACTGGCAGCAGGCCGGGGTGTGGGACAGATTGCATGGGCTGCTGCTCGACAAGCTGCGCGAGTCGGGCCAGCTCGACTTCTCACATGCGGCTGTCGATTCATCGTCCGTGCGAGCCGTTGGGGCGGGCCAAAAACTGGGCCAAACCCCACCGATCGTGCGCGACCAGGCTCCAAGCACCACGTCCTCGTAGACGCCAACGGCGTTCCAGTCAGCGCGATTCTGACCGGTGCAAACCGCAACGATGTCACCCAACTGCTTCCGCTGGTCGACGCCATCCCGCCGATTCGTGGCACTCGCGGCCGACCGCTTCGCAAGCCCAAGGTCATCTACGCCGACCGTGGTTACGATTCTGACTCGCATCGCCGCCGGCTTCGCGAGCGCGGCATCCAACCGGTTATCGCCAGGCGTCGCACGGAACACGGCAGCGGCCTCGGCAAATTCCGTTGGGTCGTCGAACGGACTCATTCTTGGCTCCATGGTTTCCGTCGCCTCCGCACTCGCTTCGAACGCCGCGCTGACATTCACGAAGCTTTCTTAAAGCTAGCCTGCGCACTCGTCTGCTGGAACATCTTCAGCCGAACGGAGCGCGCTTTTTGAACTGGCCTTTAAGCATTACCGTGGCGGGTCTCGCGCTTGACCACCGCCTCTATCACTTCCGGCTGGCCTGCTCGGGCTTCGAGCACGCTCACGTCATTCTCGGCGGCGAGAGCTTTGTCGCGCTGGCTGAAGGGCTGCAGAATGCCATCTGGGCACTCGGGGGCGCGCCGCGCGAGCACCGCAGCGACAGCCTGTCGGCGGCGTTCCGCAATCTCGATGCCGACGCGCGCAAGGATCTGACCACGCGTTATGACGCTCTGTGTGCCCACTACGGCATGCAGCCCACACGCAACAATCGTGGCGTTGCCCACGAGAACGGCTCCATCGAGAGCCCTCATGGCCACCTTAACAGGCCGCTGAAATACTGATCGCAGAGGTCATCGCGGGATGTGCCTGAAGCGTTGATAGAAGGACCTAACTTGCCCCCCCGGAGATCATGCGCGGCGCCGACACGTTCACTGAGAGTTTGTTTTCCTTTCGCAAGCTCGACGACTTCGTTCCGGCGTCGCATCCGCTGCGCTCGATTCGCGTCATGGCGAACGAAGCGCTCGCCAAGATGGATCGGCTGTTCTCCGAGATGTACGAGGTCGACATAAAAGGTGGACGGCGGAGCATCGCGCCGGAGAAGCTGCTGCGGGCAATGCTGATTCAGATCCTCTACAGTGTCCGCTCGGAGCGACAATTGATGGAGCAGGTGCAATACAACCTCCTGTTTCGCTGGTTCGTCGGCTTGGCAATGGATGATGTGGTGTGGGTGCCCACCGTGTTCACGAAGAACCGCGAGCGGTTGATCAAGCACGACGCGGTCATCAAATTCTTCAACGAAGTGGTGGCCATTGCCGAGAAGAAGGACCTGCTCTCAGGTGAGCACTTCAGCGTGGACGGCACCTTGATTCAGGCGTGGGCGGGCCACAAGAGCTTCGTGCGCAAGGACCGTGACGATCAGGACAACGATGACGGCAGCGCGGGCGACTTCAAAGGCAGCAAGCGCAGCAACGAGACGCATCAGTCCAAGACTGATCCTGATGCGCGGCTCTATCGCAAAGGCAAAACGGCCAGCCAATTGCGGTACATGGGCCATACGCTGACCGATAATCGGCACGGCCTGGTGGTCAACGCTCGCGTGACACACGCTGATGGGCATGCCGAGCGTGAAGCGGCCAAGATCATGATCAACGATGCGCGGCAAGCGGCAGAAGATGCGAACGCAGAAATCACGCTGGGTGCAGACAAGGGTTACGACGCACAGGAATTCATTGAAGCCTGCCAGCAAATGAAGGTCACCCCGCACGTTGCGCAAAACACTTCTGGGCGGCGTTCAGCGGTGGCCGACGCGATTGCATCAAGCCTGGGCTATTCCATTTCGCAGCGAAAGCGCAAGTTGATCGAACAAGGCTTCGGGTGGGCCAAGACCGTGGGGCGCATGCGCCAAGTGATGGTGCGTAGTTTGGAGAAGGTTGACCAGATGTTCGTGTTGAACATGGCCGCCTATAACCTCGTGCGCATGCGGTCACTGGGACAAGTCCGCCCATAGTGGCGCAATGAGTAGTCACGAGGCCAACAATCGGCCTCAAACCGTCGAAAAAGACGGTGAATTCGCGTTGAAATTGCACACTGCGAAAAATCGCGGCAAAGGCCGCGGCGACAGACCAAAGCTGCGTCGTAAGCACCTGTATTTCAGCAACCTGTTAAGAGCGCAGTGCGTGATGCGTTGCTTCTGCGCGGCAGTCACGACTTCGACAATCTCGATTCCTATCGCCGCTTTATCGACGAGATCGTCGGTCGAATCAACGCGCGTAACGGCAAACGCATTGAGCTCGAGCGGGCACTGCTTCAGCCGCTTCCGGTCCAGCGTACGTGCGACTACGAGGAAACGCGCGTGTATGTCACGACCACCTGCGGCTTCGTACTGCGCAAGGTGTTTTATACCGTCCCGTCACGGTTGATCGGCCATCACCTGCGCGTACGGCTGTACGACGACCGGCTGGAACTGTTTCTGGGCGGCACGGCCCTCATGACATTGCAGCGCGGCCGCGCAGGTCCCAACGGCAAGCACGGTCACGTAATCAACTACCGGCACGTCATCCACGCGCTGCGCCGCAAGCCCATGGCGCTGCTCAACCTAGTCTACCGCGATCAGATCTTTCCGCGCGAGGCGTATCGATTGACCTTCGATCGCCTGCTTGAGCAGCTTGCGCAGCGCCAAGCATGCAGAACCATGGTTGAACTGCTCGGCCTCGCCCATGAGCACAACTGAGATTGACCCGCTCCGACGGACAGATTTGCAGTTAAAGATTTGTCGTGGCCCGGCCTCCGTTAAGCGTTGAGTTGCGGGTTGTCCACGGATGGGCAGCGGGTCGCTTCTCACGACCGCGACGCTGCCCGTCGGTGGGCAACTCGCAGGGTGATGCGGTTTTTGTCTTCGCGCTCAGGTTTTCGAATTCGAGCGGTGAACAATAGCCGATGCTGCTATGCAGGCGGCGTACGTTGTACCAGCCTTCCAAGAAGGAGAAGATGCGCCTCCGTGCTTGTTCATGGGTCGCGAAGTGTTCGCGCGCCAGGAGCTCTGCTTCAAGCGTCCCAAAGAAGGATTCGCACATCGCATTGTCGTACGCGTCGCCGGCTGTACCCATCGACGGTTGCACGCCGGCTTCGCGGCAGCGTTTTCCAAAGGCAATGGATGTGTATTGGGCCCCCTGGTCGGAATGCAAAATCACACCCTCATGACGTCGCTGCTGGAGGGCCATGTCGAGCGCGCGCAACATCAGTTCGGTGTACAAGTGGTTCGACATTGCCCAGCCGACGATGCGCCGGCTGAAGACATCAAGCACCACGGCCAGATAGAGAAAGCCTTCTGTCGTCGGAATGTAGGTGGCATCTGCGACCCACAGTATGTTGGGCCCTTCAGCATTGAAGTGCCGGCGCACGAGGTCCGGCGCACGCCGTGCCCCCGCACGCTGGCGCGTTGTACGGGGCCAGCGCCGTCGGCTTGCTCCCCGTAGGTCCGCGATGCGCATCAGGCGCGCGACTCGCTTGCGTCCCACGTGCACTCCCTCGCGCGCAAGTTGCGCATGGATGCGCGGCGCCCCATACGTACCTCGCGAACTCGCATACAGCGTACGAATGCGCGTCAGTAGCTGAGCATCGCTACGTGACCGCCTTGATGGCTCCCGCACCAGCCACGCGTAGTAACCGCTGGTCGAGACTCCCAGCAGCCGCGCCATCGTAGCAATGGGCCAACGGGCCTGGTTTGCTCTCATGAATCCGTATCCTTCGAGGACACGGCTCCTGTCTCGCGGGCGAACCAGGCTGCGGCGTGAGAGAGAATGTCGCGCTCCGTCTTTAATTGCCGATTCTCGCGGCGCAAACGGGAGAGCTCTTGGCGCTCAGCCGTGGTCAACCCCTCCTGACGCACGCCGGCGTCAATATCCGCCTGCGCCACCCAGTTGATTATCGTCTGCACACTAGGCTCGAACTCTCGCGCAAGCTCCTCGGGTGTTCGCCCCGCCTTCACCAGCTCGACTATGTGAGCCCGGAACTCCGCCGGGTACGGTGCTCGATGCTTGCCCATTTTGGCACCCCCTTTTCCAAAGGATAGGTGTCCGTTTTGGCGGGTCAATCTCACAACTGCGAAGCGCAACTGGCTCAGGCGCTGCAGCAGTGCTTGGACGATGGACAGTTACCCGACCTGGACGCATTGTGTTCTCGTTTCGAAGCGAAGCGCGCGAACAGCATGCCGGAGGTGAACGTCAAACTGGCACCGCTGAGCGACTACGAAGCCCTACTTGATATGGCAACGGAGGTGACGGCATGAGCCTCGACATCCCCCGGCGTCAGACTAGTTGTCGCCTCTGAACTTTCTTATCGAGAAGAGTCAGAGGTACAGGGTGAAGGCGAAACAAACGTATTCTGTTGAATTTAAGGAACAGGCGCTGTCGAAGGTCCTGCAGCGCGGCCCCCGAACGGTTGGAGCAGTGGCCGACGAATTGAACGTGAACGTACTGACGTTAAGGAAGTGGATGAGAGGCGCCGCCGCCGCGAAGCGGAGCTCGGGCTCCGAACACGCAAGACGTCCGGAAGACTGGTCGCTGGAAGAACGGCTGATGGCCTTGCAGGAGAGCCACGGGTTGGTCGACGAAGCGTTGAACAGCTGGTGTCGCGAGCGCGGCCTGTTCGCACATCATCTCGCGCAGTGGCGAGCGGATTTTTGCACGGTCGGTGGAACCGGTAGTCGGCGCGAGAGCGCCACGGAAGTCCGGGATCTGAAGCAGGCCAATTTCGAGCTGCAGCGCGAACTCAAACGCAAGGAGAAGGCGCTGGCTGAAGCTGCGGCGCTGTTGGTGCTGCAAAAAAAGCACCGTGCGCTGTTCGGGGGCGAGGCCGAATGACGGTCCCTGAAGAGCGCAAGGCATTGATCGACCTGATCAGCGAGGCGACCCTGGCCGGGGCTCGCCAGGCGCGTGCGTGCAGCATTCTAGGGCTCAGTGCTCGAACGGTTCAGCGCTGGCAGCGCGGCGAACCTGACGCGGTGGACGGGCGCTCGTTACGGCATCACGCGCCGCGTCACAAGCTCTCTGCCGACGAACGCGCCGAGCTTCTGGCGATCGCGAACTCGCCCGAATTCGGTCATCTGCCGCCAAGCCAGATCGTGCCTCGACTGGCAGACCAGCAACGCTATATCGCCTCCGAATCGACGTTCTACCGGGTCCTGAAGGCCGAGAAGCAACTCGCACACCGGCGCAGCGAACGGCCGGCACAGGCACGCAGCAAACCCCGTTCGGTTTGCGCCGATGCACCGAACCAATTGTATAGCTGGGACATCACGTATCTGCCGACCACGGTTCGTGGGCAGTACTTCTACTTGTATCTGTTTCTCGACGTGTTCAGTCGCAAAATTGTCGGCTGGCAGGTGTATGCCGAGGAAAGCAGCGTGCTGGCCAGCGAAGTCCTCAAGGACCTCTGCGCGCGCGAAGCGATACAGCCCGCCCAGGTGATTTTGCATTCGGACAACGGCGGCCCGATGAAAGGCGCGACGATGCTTGCCACCCTTCAGGCGCTGGGCGTCATGCCGTCGCTGAGTCGCCCGGGCGTGAGCAACGACAACCCTTACTCCGAGTCGTTGTTCAAGACCCTAAAGTATCGACCTGCTTATCCGCTCAAGGCATTCGATACCCTGTTTGCCGCGCGCACGTGGGTGGGCGCACTGGTGCGCTGGTACAACGAGGAGCATCGTCACAGCGCGATCCGGTTCGTCACGCCGGCGCAGCGTCATGCCAACCTCGATCAGGACATTCTGGATCGACGCGCGGCGCTCTACGAGTACGCCCGGCAACGCAATCCGCTTCGGTGGAAAGGCCCAACGCGCAACTGGCAACGCGTCGATGCTGTGCACCTGAACCCGGATCGAATCGATAACCAGGGCGGTACCCCACGACGCCCTAACCAGGAGAGAAAGGCAGCCTGAAATTATTCGTTGAGGCGACAACTAGCTTGAAAATTTCCGCAATCCGCATCCCATCATCCGTCGCATTCGCTGCGGCCTGCCTGCTACTCCTGCTCTCCGTCAATCCTTCAGCATCTACCTGTTTATCGATCATGGCCTTTTCCTCCTCATCGAAATGAGCTACGACTAGCGTTGCGCTCGTACCTCACGTTGAGCGATACGAACGACCAGAAGTCCTTGGTTCTTCATGTTCTTGACTTCAATGCCCATTAATGTTCGATCCGCAGCCGCGCGCCACGGCGGGAGTTGCGGACGTTCACCCATTTCTAGGATCCCTAACCTCACGTGCCGCAGCTAGTGCAAAGAACGCCGAGCGCGTCAAATGCCGCTGTTTCGCGCTCGCATCGACTTCGTGCAGCAGGCTCGCTGAGAGGCTGAACTCAACGCTTACAGCCTGCGATTTAACCCGCAGCAGGTTGATCTCGACGAACATCCAAATGCCGTGGCCATCGTCCATTTCCAACGACTGGAGTTCCGACATGCTGCCGGTCGGACCGGGTATGAGTTGCTCACTTCTGTCGTACTGCAGTTCGACCGCGCCCTGCGCACTAGAGCGGAGTTCATCAAGCGTGGCGCCACGAGCAGAGGCTAAAGGTAGATCGGCGAAACTAGCGCGGAAACCGTTACGGCTATCACCGTGCACATATAGCGGGTATTGCATAAGGTGCTCCCTCACACTGCCCACATCGGGGCAGATATCTCACAATTTGGTGGCGGCAACTTTCCGTCAACGATGTCCAAGTGCCCGCGCGGCGTCAGTAGTGGGAAACCGTGGCAATCGCGAGCTGCCCGCACAGGGTGCTTCGCGGCTACATTTTCCACGGTGACATGGGCGTACCGGTACAAGCGGGTCCACGTGCAACCTGCACTGTTCCGGCCCTTCATAGAGACGTTAGACTTGATTGGCGAATCACTGTGCCTGAAAGTCAACGAGTCGACGCCAATGTTCATCTTGACGGCCCTCCGGACTTCCCTCCTGCTGCCAGAGAACGTAGGCCCGTTCCCGAAGATGCTGATCACGCGCCCGCTGCCAGTATTCTTCCGCGCGCCCATCCGGGCGTCCGTCTTTCTCCCAGAGCAGGTATGCGCGCTCCTGCACAGCTTCGTCCAGAGCGCGTTTCGTTTCCGAATTGCTCTCGATGTCGTCGCCGTAAGGCGCCATCTGACCGCCCCGATCAATATGTTGCCTGGCTGTCAAGGTGCTAAGTTCAGTGTCGGCCACGAGCCGGCCGTGGGCTGCCGCTTCGAGCGCCTTAGCGCGGTATTGCGAATCGTCGAAGGCGTCGGTGGTGTGGGCCGACTCGTTGAGTGTAATTGGGTACGTGTGCAACACGGTGCCGTTGCGGTCTACTACATCGATCAATCGCTCGTTCATGACTGGCTTCCTGGTGTCTATCCGTTTAATGCAAGGGCTCGACGCTTCAATCTATCTGCAATCGACGGCGCTATGGAATGCCGCGCTTATCTGGCCCGGTAGCGCCTTGCTTGGACACGGAACAGACGAATTACTTGGCGGGGTCAACGGCACGTCGATCGCGGCTGGGCAGCGACTCTGTCCATCAAATATGCCCATCGTTCGGAGAACAACGCGTCGCACCGCGCTTCTAGGTAAGTGCGTCAAGATCAGCCTCTCATACCGACAGCAGAATATCGCCACTTGCTCAGAGTCGAATCGATGAGCGCATAGCTGATGCGCCTTTGCTCTGCCCGCTCAGCGTCCTCAGCTTGTAGAACGAGGTGGCGTGCCCGACGGTCCCGGTTGTAAGCAGTTTCGTTTGCCGCAGCGGGAAGTGCATTCGTATTTCCTAGCCGCATAAGTACCTCTGAAGGCCGCCTCCATTAAACGCGAAGCGTGTTCCGACTGTACACCTTTGAACACCGCGGAAGATGCTTTATTTTCGCCTGCTCATGCGATTGGTTTATCGTCCTTTGTACTCCCGATCGCGCTGATGCTGAATCGCCCCGGGTTTCGGAAATTTTCAAGCTAGTTGTCGCCTCAACGAATAATTTCAGGCTGCCTTTCTCTCCTGGTTAGGGCGTCGTGGGGTACCGCCCTGGTTATCGATTCGATCCGGGTTCAGGTGCACAGCATCGACGCGTTGCCAGTTGCGCGTTGGGCCTTTCCACCGAAGCGGATTGCGTTGCCGGGCGTACTCGTAGAGCGCCGCGCGTCGATCCAGAATGTCCTGATCGAGGTTGGCATGACGCTGCGCCGGCGTGACGAACCGGATCGCGCTGTGACGATGCTCCTCGTTGTACCAGCGCACCAGTGCGCCCACCCACGTGCGCGCGGCAAACAGGGTATCGAATGCCTTGAGCGGATAAGCAGGTCGATACTTTAGGGTCTTGAACAACGACTCGGAGTAAGGGTTGTCGTTGCTCACGCCCGGGCGACTCAGCGACGGCATGACGCCCAGCGCCTGAAGGGTGGCAAGCATCGTCGCGCCTTTCATCGGGCCGCCGTTGTCCGAATGCAAAATCACCTGGGCGGGCTGTATCGCTTCGCGCGCGCAGAGGTCCTTGAGGACTTCGCTGGCCAGCACGCTGCTTTCCTCGGCATACACCTGCCAGCCGACAATTTTGCGACTGAACACGTCGAGAAACAGATACAAGTAGAAGTACTGCCCACGAACCGTGGTCGGCAGATACGTGATGTCCCAGCTATACAATTGGTTCGGTGCATCGGCGCAAACCGAACGGGGTTTGCTGCGTGCCTGTGCCGGCCGTTCGCTGCGCCGGTGTGCGAGTTGCTTCTCGGCCTTCAGGACCCGGTAGAACGTCGATTCGGAGGCGATATAGCGTTGCTGGTCTGCCAGTCGAGGCACGATCTGGCTTGGCGGCAGATGACCGAATTCGGGCGAGTTCGCGATCGCCAGAAGCTCGGCGCGTTCGTCGGCAGAGAGCTTGTGACGCGGCGCGTGATGCCGTAACGAGCGCCCGTCCACCGCGTCAGGTTCGCCGCGCTGCCAGCGCTGAACCGTTCGAGCACTGAGCCCTAGAATGCTGCACGCACGCGCCTGGCGAGCCCCGGCCAGGGTCGCCTCGCTGATCAGGTCGATCAATGCCTTGCGCTCTTCAGGGACCGTCATTCGGCCTCGCCCCCGAACAGCGCACGGTGCTTTTTTTGCAGCACCAACAGCGCCGCAGCTTCAGCCAGCGCCTTCTCCTTGCGTTTGAGTTCGCGCTGCAGCTCGAAATTGGCCTGCTTCAGATCCCGGACTTCCGTGGCGCTCTCGCGCCGACTACCGGTTCCACCGACCGTGCAAAAATCCGCTCGCCACTGCGCGAGATGATGTGCGAACAGGCCGCGCTCGCGACACCAGCTGTTCAACGCTTCGTCGACCAACCCGTGGCTCTCCTGCAAGGCCATCAGCCGTTCTTCCAGCGACCAGTCTTCCGGACGTCTTGCGTGTTCGGAGCCCGAGCTCCGCTTCGCGGCGGCGGCGCCTCTCATCCACTTCCTTAACGTCAGTACGTTCACGTTCAATTCGTCGGCCACTGCTCCAACCGTTCGGGGGCCGCGCTGCAGGACCTTCGACAGCGCCTGTTCCTTAAATTCAACAGAATACGTTTGTTTCGCCTTCACCCTGTACCTCTGACTCTTCTCGATAAGAAAGTTCAGAGGCGACAACTAGTCTGACGCCGGGGGGCTTTCGCGCGCTATTGAAACACGTTCGCGTCTCGGACTATGTCAGGACAAGTCCCGTAAAGGTTCACGGTGACCGCGGCAGTCGCGGCGCCGTGGGTGCCTTGTCGCTGCTCTTCGAGCGATATCCGCCGCTGGCCGCATGGCTGCTGTTACAGGTAAAACAACGCCGTGTACTACTGCAACAGGTCGGGACGGACGGCCGCCTTCGTACGCGGCTGCGTGGGCTTCGATCGCTGCACGACGAGTTCTTGCGGCAATGCCGCGCCGTCGGACTCACGGCGGCGGACTATCCCTTCAACACGGCGGGGCACGCGATCCGAAGATATGCTCGGATGTGGTGTACGGGGGAGTTGAGGCGGGCGATTGAAGGCGGTGGAGGTTTTAGCTGAGAATCTGATTGTCGAAGTCGGAAACCAGCAAACAACAAACCATCCACCATGAGCAAGCTCTCGCGTGGGCGCTCGACCGGGCGGCGCCGTCGACGTCTTGTTTCGGTGCCCTCGCGTCTCGGCAGCGCCCCGACCGGCCGTCAGGTCTTCCAGCTGCGCCTCGAGTTTTTCGATCTGCCGGGCCAGTTTCTCGGACTTGCTCAACGAGCCGGCGCAACAACTTCGGAGCTGGCGCGTCTGAAGGAATTGGAGCGCGAGAATCGTGAGCTGCGCACGGCCAACGAGATCCTGCGCAAGGCCTCCGCATATTTCGCGCAGGCGGAGCTCGACCGCCGATCGAAGCCATGATCGCGTTCATCGACGAGCATCGCGACGTCTACGGTATCGAGCCGATCTGCCGCCTGCTGCCGATCATTACCGAAAGGTGCACGGCTATGGTTCCGCGATCACCTTTCGCCGCCCAAAGGCATCGCCTCACGCCCTCCGCCAAGTTTCACGACACCGCGTTCGCGCCATCCGCGTCGAACAAATCGAGCGTCTTTCGTTCGTCCAGCAACTCGGGCATTGCACCGCTTCGAACCTTGGCCAGCGTCTTGGGCGACAGCCAGATTTCCTCGATCGCGTCGATGCCTTCTTCAATCATCCGCTGCAGAAAAAACGACTGTTTGCGCCCGCTGGCCTCGGCCAGCACGCGCAAGCGCTGTTCGAGGACGGGATCGATGCGCACCGCCACGACCTTCAATTTATTCTCTGCTGATCTTCTCACCGGTTCGCTCCATTCGGATGGGCAACTGGGCAGCCACCGACCGCCACTGCGCCATTCGCCAGTTGTACAGGTCATTATCTACGCCCGGCTTTTCGCTCGAGCCGTTCTGCCAACGGCGGCCTTGCGCCCCGCTCGCCTGGGCGGCGAAGCGGACTCTGCGCGCGGCGCGCGGCGCGGTGTGCCCTGCGGCGTCGTGCGCAAGGACTGAGATTGACCCGCCAAAACGGACACCTATCCTTTGGAAAAGGGGGTGCCAAAATGGGCAAGCATCGAGCACCGTACCCGGCGGAGTTCCGGGCTCACATAGTCGAGCTGGTGAAGGCGGGGCGAACACCCGAGGAGCTTGCGCGAGAGTTCGAGCCTAGTGTGCAGACGATAATCAACTGGGTGGCGCAGGCGGATATTGACGCCGGCGTGCGTCAGGAGGGGTTGACCACGGCTGAGCGCCAAGAGCTCTCCCGTTTGCGCCGCGAGAATCGGCAATTAAAGACGGAGCGCGACATTCTCTCTCACGCCGCAGCCTGGTTCGCCCGCGAGACAGGAGCCGTGTCCTCGAAGGATACGGATTCATGAGAGCAAACCAGGCCCGTTGGCCCATTGCTACGATGGCGCGGCTGCTGGGAGTCTCGACCAGCGGTTACTACGCGTGGCTGGTGCGGGAGCCATCAAGGCGGTCACGTAGCGATGCTCAGCTACTGACGCGCATTCGTACGCTGTATGCGAGTTCGCGAGGTACGTATGGGGCGCCGCGCATCCATGCGCAACTTGCGCGCGAGGGAGTGCACGTGGGACGCAAGCGAGTCGCGCGCCTGATGCGCATCGCGGACCTACGGGGAGCAAGCCGACGGCGCTGGCCCCGTACAACGCGCCAGCGTGCGGGGGCACGGCGTGCGCCGGACCTCGTGCGCCGGCACTTCAATGCTGAAGGGCCCAACATACTGTGGGTCGCAGATGCCACCTACATTCCGACGACAGAAGGCTTTCTCTATCTGGCCGTGGTGCTTGATGTCTTCAGCCGGCGCATCGTCGGCTGGGCAATGTCGAACCACTTGTACACCGAACTGATGTTGCGCGCGCTCGACATGGCCCTCCAGCAGCGACGTCATGAGGGTGTGATTTTGCATTCCGACCAGGGGGCCCAATACACATCCATTGCCTTTGGAAAACGCTGCCGCGAAGCCGGCGTGCAACCGTCGATGGGTACAGCCGGCGACGCGTACGACAATGCGATGTGCGAATCCTTCTTTGGGACGCTTGAAGCAGAGCTCCTGGCGCGCGAACACTTCGCGACCCATGAACAAGCACGGAGGCGCATCTTCTCCTTCTTGGAAGGCTGGTACAACGTACGCCGCCTGCATAGCAGCATCGGCTATTGTTCACCGCTCGAATTCGAAAACCTGAGCGCGAAGACAAAAACCGCATCACCCTGCGAGTTGCCCACCGACGGGCAGCGTCGCGGTCGTGAGAAGCGACCCGCTGCCCATCCGTGGACAACCCGCAACTCAACGCTTAACGGAGGCCGGGCCACGACAAATCTTTAACTGCAAATCTGTCCGTCGGAGCGGGTCAATCTCAGACATCACCTGTTCTTGCAGCGACGTGTAGGTCGCCTCAAGCGCGGCGAGCTTGCCCTTGCCATACGCCCGCCTGATGGCGGGCATCGCCCTGCTGTTGCTCGCGCTTCGACGGTGCGCCGATGCTCAGCGTCGCGCTGTTCCGCGCGCTTGGCCGCCCCGGCCACTTCTTTCTGCGCCTTGGCGGCGGCCCTGCGTTCGTGATCGATCTCTAGCAGCGCCCGCTTTTCGGTCGCACGCACGCGCTCTTCGGCACGCTGCGCCGTCTCCCGGAGTTTTTCCAGATCACGCGAGAACGTGTCGCGTACTTTCTCCAGTTCGCGTTCGCGCGCGAGCGCGTCCTCGTTCAGGCGCTTGGTTTCGGCCTCCACCGCTTTGCGGCGGGCGACTTCCACCGCCTGCTGCCGCTCCAGTTCCCGAATTTCGACCTGCGCCGCGAGCAGTGCGGCAGTGCGCTGTTCGAGTGCGGTCTCGGTCCGCCCGAGCTCCTCGCGCGCGGCGACGACCTTCTGCTCGGCTTCGGCGTGAGCTGCCTCGACCTCATCGCGAAGCAGCGTCAGCTCGGCGTGCGCGGAGGCCGCCGCGCGGGTCCAGAGCGCCCCGATCAGTTCGCCGGCGGCCTCGCTCAGGTCCGTCGGCAGGTCCGGATGCTCGATGCGCACCCGGCTTTTCTCGCGCAACTCCGCCCAGAACTCGCTCAGCACCGAGGCCGGCGTGCTCATCGTGCCGCGTCGGACCAGGTTGTAGAGCCGATTGGCAGTCGGGGCGACCCCGAAGCGGAAGAACAGCAGCGCGCACACCTCGCGGTAGAGCTCGCGGGTCTTCGGAAATTCCGCTTTGAGTCGGTCGATGTCGGCCGCCAGACGGGCGTCATCAGAGAGAAGGTCGGACATTGAGGGGCTGAGTGCCCTGCCCTCGCCCACCGAGGACGCGCCGCTTGTTTTGCCGATCGGCGCCAGCGCACCGAATCGACCCAGCGAGACCTGTGCGCCGCTGACGCGCGCGGGCTTGCACGCGATCGTCAAGTCGGTATTCGCAGGCGCCGCAACACGACTGCGTGATCGCGATGAGCAGTCTGAAGCGCGCGCCGACCTGTTGGATAAAGCCTCTGCGCATTGGCTGCGGCATAGCGCGGGTTCTCACATGGCCGACCGAAAGGTGGATCTGCGCATGGTCCGCGACAACCTCGGCCATGCCTCCTTGACTACCACCAGCATCTACCTGCATGTTGACGACGATCGGCGTCACCAGGAGACCGAGGACAAGCACCGAGTCGACTGGTAGCCTAGGCAGCCAAGCCGGCAGCCTGTGCTGCCACCGAGCGTGCGCCGGATCGGTTCAGAGCCCCTCGTCATCGATAGGTCAGTCCGTGAAAGTGCGTGTTCCTGGGCCGCAGTTCGGCGACCTAGACGAAGCTTGAAGGTCGTTCCCATTTGACCCGTCGGAACGGTGACGTGCGTCGCGTCGCGGTGTTGAAGTCCCATTTCTGGCTGCCGCGGCACGCGGACGATGTCCGGAGGGTGAACGTTTTCAGGGACCGGTTGTGCCGCCTTGAAAACATTGCCCACCGAAACCTACGCGCGCATTTAGTCACAGCCTTAAACAACACGCGTGAGTTCGCGAAAGCGCAATGTCTGATCGGGTATCCTGAAACGTCCGAACTGGGCAGTGGGTGCGGCAAGCACCATTAGTTGCGTAGTCTGGCACAGTATTAAGTACAGATCCCTCCTGCGTTACGTGGTTGCCGTTGATTGCGTCTCAAACAGGACAAGTCACCTGGGGCTAAAGCGGTCGACCCGCCGTTCGCCTCCTATGCCATATTGGCGCATGGGCTGCGGCTTCCGGGACACATCATGCTATATCTTCACTGCACCCAGAAGCTGCTCGATCGCCTGAAGCCCGAAGTGACCGAGGGTGGAAGCAGTTCTACCAAGCTTGGCAGTTGGTACGCGACTGTCTTGAAATGGAAGCGACCCGTTGCGATGCTTGTAAACGAACGAACGTTACTGCCGGTGTTAATGCCCTTGTCTCCGGCGGCCAGCTTTTGCACTCGGTTCCCTGACGCCTTGGCAGAGATCCTGGCCGCCCACGGCGTTCAGCGCGCATTCGTCGAGTCCGAAATCTCGGAGATGCAAGTTTTCAGGTACGCAAGGACGCAGAACCGCAGCGTTGTCGGCATCATGACGCAGTTCGCGTATCTCGCCGAAGGGCGCCGGGCCTACGACCAAGTGAACGAGCTCTCTGCGCTGTCGCTGAAACTAGCGCGCACGCCGTGTAGCCCCCTTGGCAAGGGACCGTTGTTCCCGGACAAAGCATTGAAAGAGCTGACGGGCGATGAGTGAGCGGACATTCGATGGCGGCGACTGCAGCGTACTCCGTTTAAACGGGCTGTCGCGCGGCCTTGGCTCGGTCAACCATTGCCTGAACCGATCGGGCGCAGCCGACTCACCGGCGGTCGGCGCTGACGGTGCCGCGTTAGCTGATGTAATAATGCTCGCAGTCACGGGCCCGACACCGTTCTCGCAGGCACCCAGTAGCGTTAAAAGCGCTGCGCCGACCTCGAACGCAAATAGGAAAGCAGCATGTCAACATGCATGGCCGAAATTCCGTTTTGAGCTGATTGTTCTGAGTAGTCCCGCCCTGTGAACGTCCGGAGCGTGAAACGGTTCGAGACCACGTAATAGCCCATCCCGACGACTGTCACGTAGAAATCCAGCGCATCGACATCTGCACGGAATTCGCCGGCAGCTGCCCCGCGTGCGAGCGTTGTGCGGAAGAGCCCAACGATTGGAGAGATTGTCTCCCGAAGTTTGCTCGAGCGTTCGATGAACCGGCCCTCATGCAGATTCTCGTTATTGATCAGGCGCAGCCACCGAGGGTTTTCTCGAAGATGCGTCCATATGGACCCCGCGAGCGAGCGCACTGCGTCTGACGGTTGCAGTCCTGACAAGTTGAGGCTGCCTTCTCGACTGGCAAAGTCCGCATACATCGCCTCGAGGACTGCGACATACAGCCCTTCCTTGCTCTGGAAGTAATAGTAGAGCATTCGCTCATTTGCGCCGGCGGCGGATGCAATCGCGTCAATGCGCGCTCCGGCAAGTCCAAAGCTTGTGAACTGTTCCGTGGCCGCCTTCAGAATCTTCCGGCGCGTGCCTTCGGGGTCTCTCTTGTATTGGCTCATGTCTCGGTAGCTAGGTTCATCATTAGACACTTACCTAATCCGAGTCATTATGAACGGCCGTTAGGGCGAAGTGTTGTCTTTCGCGTTAAGGAATGTGCCGACTTGACTGCGGCAAGGACGAACGTTTGTAACGGCGGGCTATTTAATTCTTACACCAACCGAAGCGTCCGGAACGGCGGATGCGCCGATATGCCTTCGCGCGGAGACGTTACCTAGGGCCAGTGATGACAGGGCGGGGGCGGCAGCCTTGGCCGCTGCGCTTGCCACTGAGGGATTCCGCACAATTGTCGCCGAGGGCGCATGTGCCGCCTTTCGAACGCCGTCCGCGTGGACGCCGCACGGATTCTGGACATGCAGATGCCCGATAGCCACGGTTTCGCCGTGGCGTCGGCGATGCGCGGGTCAGGCCGTTTCGCGAACGTACGATCATCGCGTACTCGTCCCTGAACGAGACGGAGCTAATCGAGCAGGGCAGAGAAGCGCAGATCGACGCGTTCTGCCGAAAAGGACATTCTATCCGGGCGCTCCTCGCGTTAATCGATTACCTCGCTCCGTCGACGCTGCCGCGAGCAAGGTAAGGCGCAGTCGGTAACGCGCGCGCTCACGGCCGTCTGCGTCGGGTGCAGGCATTCTGCGGCCACAATGACGCTGCCGAACTCGGCGACCTCGAGAAACGCGCGAGGCGGGCAATTATCGGCAGGCGTCGCTGGCGGCGCTCTTCGTATCGGCCGACAGGTCGCCCCGTCCAATTGGACCATGAACCGTACCCCTCATTGTGCGTTCGGGTCGCCGAAGGGAGATGCCGCGTCTAACCGCATAAGACCATGGAAACAATGGCCGTCGTTATCGTAGCGGAATTGGGATCAGCTACTTACCGTACCTTGCCACCGCAGGATGCACGCGGAGGGCATTTTCTGCAACGCTGCTCAGTCTCGATTGCCGTTTGCAGATGCCCACCTTCCCGCTCACGCCGCGAAGACCGCACAGATCGAGACAAAACATGTACGAACAGAATTGAGCGCGCTGCTGTGGCAACCCTTTCATAGGCGACCTCACAGTGGCAAGGCAAACGGAATTGTCTACATTCCTGGCAGTCGGCAGCGACGCTACATGTATCACGGCATGCGTCGACCGGCAACCAACGATCGGACTAGCGTTCGTTCGGAGGAGGTACCGACGCACCGGAGAAGTAAACCAAGCGGACCGCGATCGCGGGCGAGTTCATCGGGTTTTCTTAGCTTGCCTGCGGGCGGTGAGACGACTGTCGTAAGTCCAGCGGCTTACCTTTGTGAAGCGCAGCCGCGCCGCGTCCGGATGGGCGGGGTTCACGAGGACATTGGCCTCCTGCGGCACAATCACTGACGGCACCCTGTACAGCAGGCTTCGTCTACCTGCAAGCCACGCGTCGCCCGCGTCGAGGCTCACCTTGCCATGCGGAACAGCATCCCAGCCGACGTGCGGTCCGGACGTGTCAAACACCGCCGCCGCCAGCCAGACGTCTTCGGGCACCTCGATGGCAACCAGATACCGGTTTAGCGGCAACTCGCCCAGCCCGACGTGCACGAGAGTTTCAAGGCACGCCAGCGCGATGCTGCCCGCGGTGTAGAGCACGGGCGTTCCTGGCCGGTTCCAGCGTCCGCCCGTCGCCTTGGCACCGGCCCCTGTGGTGTCATCTGCCGTGTAATCCGGTGTGTCGGTCGCAATGCGCCAGAGCATCACCGTACCGCTCACGCGTAGGCCCCGCTCTGCGCCATCGCCAGCAGATTCGAAACCAGGTCGCGCCCTTCTGCTGTGTCCATGTACTCGGCTGGGCGCTTTCCGTCCAGCGCCGGCAGCGGCTCATCGAGCCAGCGCGCGAGCCATTGGGCCGCGTCAAAGCCCGTCGGGTCGCCCGACTCTTCGACCATCGTTTCTACCTGGCCGATCAGCTTCGCCATTCCAACCACGCGCTCGCTTTGCTCGGGCGAGAGCTTCTCGCCGGCCTTGGCCTTGCGGTCGATGGTCGTGATGGACAGGCCAAGGGTCTTGCCGAGCTGCTCCTTGCTGCGGGCCATAGAGCGCGCGATACGAACGAAATCGTCCGCCTTCACGCCCCGCTTGATCGCGTCGATCCGTACGGACCGGTCCACTCGATACACTGCGCCGAAGTGCGTGAGATCAATCACCTCCGCGCGCCCCCTTAGTGCCGGCCTTCCGCGACGGACGGCGATTGGCAACTCTTCACTGATGTCATGGACGCCCGGGAATTTTCCGCTGCGCGTCTTGCTGGCGGCCTTGGCCGGCTTGTCCCCCCGCGACCTTGCGTGGCCACCTTTCAGATCTGTCTCCATCGCACACCCCCATCTGACAGTTTAGTATACCCCAAATGGATGGCATGACGCTGGCAGCGGTGCCTGATAAAGTTCAATGAGCAGCGCGGGGTACGCCGGACGATCGGTCCGCCGACCGCCTCGACCGTCATCGACCCTTAACAGGTTGCTGAAATACAGGTGCTTACGACGCAGCTTTGGTCTGTCGCCGCGGCCTTTGCCGCGATTTTTCGCAGTGTGCAATTTCAACGCGAATTCACCGTCTTTTTCGACGGTTTGAGGCCGATTGTTGGCCTCGTGACTACTCATTGCGCCACTATGGGCGGACTTGTCCCAGTGACCGCATGCGCACGAGGTTATAGGCGGCCATGTTCAACACGAACATCTGGTCAACCTTCTCCAAACTACGCACCATCACTTGGCGCATGCGCCCCACGGTCTTGGCCCACCCGAAGCCTTGTTCGATCAACTTGCGCTTTCGCTGCGAAATGGAATAGCCCAGGCTTGATGCAATCGCGTCGGCCACCGCTGAACGCCGCCCAGAAGTGTTTTGCGCAACGTGCGGGGTGACCTTCATTTGCTGGCAGGCTTCAATGAATTCCTGTGCGTCGTAACCCTTGTCTGCACCCAGCGTGATTTCTGCGTTCGCATCTTCTGCCGCTTGCCGCGCATCGTTGATCATGATCTTGGCCGCTTCACGCTCGGCATGCCCATCAGCGTGTGTCACGCGAGCGTTGACCACCAGGCCGTGCCGATTATCGGTCAGCGTATGGCCCATGTACCGCAATTGGCTGGCCGTTTTGCCTTTGCGATAGAGCCGCGCATCAGGATCAGTCTTGGACTGATGCGTCTCGTTGCTGCGCTTGCTGCCTTTGAAGTCGCCCGCGCTGCCGTCATCGTTGTCCTGATCGTCACGGTCCTTGCGCACGAAGCTCTTGTGGCCCGCCCACGCCTGAATCAAGGTGCCGTCCACGCTGAAGTGCTCACCTGAGAGCAGGTCCTTCTTCTCGGCAATGGCCACCACTTCGTTGAAGAATTTGATGACCGCGTCGTGCTTGATCAACCGCTCGCGGTTCTTCGTGAACACGGTGGGCACCCACACCACATCATCCATTGCCAAGCCGACGAACCAGCGAAACAGGAGGTTGTATTGCACCTGCTCCATCAATTGTCGCTCCGAGCGGACACTGTAGAGGATCTGAATCAGCATTGCCCGCAGCAGCTTCTCCGGCGCGATGCTCGGCCGTCCACCTTTTATGTCGACCTCGTACATCTCGGAGAACAGCCGATCCATCTTGGCGAGCGCTTCGTTCGCCATGACGCGAATCGAGCGCAGCGGATGCGACGCCGGAACGAAGTCGTCGAGCTTGCGAAAGGAAAACAAACTCTCAGTGAACGTGTCGGCGCCGCGCATGATCTCCGGGGGGGCAAGTTAGGTCCTTCTATCAACGCTTCAGGCACATCCCGCGATGACCTCTGCGATCAGTATTTCAGCGGCCTGTTAAGCGCCGCTCCCTTGTGTCGCCGAGCGGCAGATGACTGGGCAATAGGAGCCATTCGGCTTTGCGTCATGGTCAGCATCAGCATTCATTCCCGAGTTGGTCGCCTGCGGCAGCGATCAGCCCGAGCAACGCGGGCGGGGCCACCGGTTTCACCAGATGCAGGTCGAAGCCCGCGCGTTCCGAACGCTCGCGGTCGCCCTTCGTCCCGTAGCCAGTGACGGCGACTATCGTGGCCTTTGCGGTCGCGGGCAATGCGCGCAGCCGGCGCGCCAACTCGTAGCCATCCATGCGCGGCATGCCTATGTCCGCGAACACCACCTGAGGCGCGAAGGTCTTGGCGATCTCCAGCGCGGTTTCGCCGTCGAAAGCTGTACGGACCTCATGCCCTTCCATTTGGAAAAGCGTTAGCAACGCAGATACGATGTCCGGTTCGTCATCCACGATCAGGATGCGGCGGCTGAGGGTTGTCGGCCGGGCGAGCGTATGATCGGCCGCAGGCTGCGCCGGCACAAGGTGCGGCGTGCACCGCAGCGTCACAACGAAGCGGGACCAGCGGCCGCTGCGGGCCCGCTCGAGCGTCAACGAGCCGCCATGCCTCTCGACAATCTGCCGCGATACCGCAAGCCCGATGCCGAACCCACCCTGCGAGCGGTCGAGCTCGCGCGGCCCCTGCACGAACAACGAAAACACCCGATCGCGCAGCGGCTCCGCCACCCCATGGCCGTCGTCGCTCACGCAGACCCTTACCTCACCGTCGCCCACGACCATCGAAACATCGATGTGGCCGTGCGGCGGCGCATAAGTCGTCGCATTGTTCAGCAAGTTGACGAACACCTGGTTGAGGCGCACGTGGTCCCCCGCAATCGTCGCCGAACGGTCGAGTCCATTGATTGTCACGGTCTGTCCGCTCTGCGCGGCCGCAGGACGTATTGCATCGACAGCCTCATCGATGATCGCCGACAGTTCGACCGGCACTGGGTCGATTGAAAACAATCCACGCACCGTTCGGTCCGCCTCGAGCAGATCGTTGAGAATGACCGAAAGGTTGCGCACCTGGCGCTTGACGATATTGCTCGCCGCCGCCGCCGGACTTTGTTCGGGTACAGAACGGCGAATCACCTCGATCGCACTCTCAATCGGCGCGAGTGGATTGCGCAGTTCGTGGCTCAGCATCGATAGGAACTCATCCCGCTCTCTCAGCAAGACTTCCAGGTCGCGCGTGCGGGCGTCAACGCGAGCTTCGAGTTCCGCATTCGCGCGCTCAAGCTCCGAGCGCGCCGCGGCGAGCGAATCGCTTTGCACGAGCTGCCAGACGCTATTTCGCCGTGTAAGTGCGAACTGATGCGTGTTGCATACATCCAGCACGTCCGACGCGGTGCAGCGGTCCATGCAGTAAGAACAAACGCAGATAATGCGGTACTGCCCCAGTGTTCGATTCAGGTGGGCCTCGTAGTCGGCGAAGTCGTGCCAACGGGTGCGCTCCAACCAGAACGTGTCACCGGTTACCCGCAGCCCCTCGAAGCCATGCGCGCGCGACTCACGCTCGTGCCGCACCCATTCGGCGAGGACATGGTTGGCGCGAAACGTGCCGTCCGGGTAGTACCAGTCGGATGCTGGCTTGAACGCGATCTGTCCGCGCGTCAGGTAATCTTTGAAATCGGGTAATGCCTCGACCAGTGCCGTCTCCGCCTCCTCCACGCCGATTGGGTCGGACGCAACCCACAAACAGCTTTCGTTGTCGCGCAGCCCTGCCTCAAAATACGGGACTAGCATGTCGATCAGATCCTGCCGCGTTTCGTAAAAGTGGCAGAAGTGCGTTCCCCAGCCGGCATGGCCTATCGCATCAATGCCACTTTTTCTAAGGGTTTGTTTCAGCGCGTTGCTAGGCGATTGATGATCGTGCATGAAAAGAGTCGTCGTCGTTGACGATCGTAGGTCGGGTGGGGCAGAAAGCGGCAAAGTAATCGGCGAGCGGCTGGCCGCAGTCCGCTAAGCAGAATGTGGGGCAGAGACACGCGGCCGGGCCGGTGTATCTATGCGTAGTCGCGACGTCCGTCTGCAGCACAGTCATCATAGACGATCCACACGCTGCCGGAGGGGATGCGCCGACAGTTGACCCGGTGCGACGCCCCGAGGCGTGAACTGGATCGCACCGGCCGAGGACCGCGACAGCACCATCATGCCTCACGCGCGCGCGAATCAGGAACTGGCCCAGCCAAGTCGCTGATATGACTTTCCGTGTCAATCGCGATATCTGCGTCTTTGGCTTTTCCATAGGCAAAGGAATTTCCTGAGGGCGACGTAGCAGTAAGGCCGACGGTGAATCACGCTGATATCCGCGGGTTGTGGGCCTCGACGTGATCGACGACAACCTAGATGTCGCGTTGCGTATCGGCTTGCCGGCAGATACGGGCGTGATCGCGAAGAAACTTTTGTCGAGCAGGCGCATCGTCGTCGGATGGCCTGACTATCTCGCGCGACATGGCATACCGCGCACACTCGCAGATCTTGCCGCGCACGATTGCATCCGGCTCGTGCGCGGACGGCGTGTGTTCGACCGCTGGCGTCTGCTGAAGATGGAGAACCAAGCGATGTGCTCGTGAGCGGTAGACTCTCGACCGCGAACGGCGAAGGAGCCTGTCAGATTTTCTGTGTGCCGAGGTGTTACGTCGCAGGCTGAACGAGACTCGGCATCGCGAGATATTCGAGGCGAGACGACGCTGTTTGTCGCGGGCTGATCGACCAGTTGCTGGCCCAGGTGCAAGGCAAGGATGCTGAGGCGGTCCTGGGCGAATCAGGTCTGGCCGGCCAACTCAAGAAACAGCTGGCCGAGCGCATGCTTGCAGCCGAGTTGAGCCACCATCTGGAAGCCGAGACCGAGCAAGGCCAGTCCGGTAACCACCGCAACGGCACCAGCCCCAAGACGGTGCTCACGCCCAATGGCGAATTGATGCTGGATATTCCGCGCGACCGGCAAGCCACATTCGAGCCGCAATTGGTGGGCAAGTATCAACGCCGACTGCCGGGCTTCGATGACCACGTCATCAGCATGTATGCGCGCGGCATGAGCGTGCGCGAGATTCAGGGCCATTTGCTGGAGCTGTACGGGCTGCAGGTGTCGCCCGATCTGATTTCCACGGTCACCGACGAGGTGCTGGCCGAGGTCGAGCAGTGGCAGCAACGCCCGCTCGAGGCCATGTATCCGATCGTGTACTTTGACGCGCTGCGCCTGAAGATCCGCGACGAAGGCACGGTCAGGAACAAGGCGGTCTATCTGGCGCTGGGCATCCGCGCCGACGGTCGCAAGGAAGTGCTGGGCTTGTGGATCGAGCAAACCGAGGGCGCCAAGTTCTGGCTGAAGGTTTTCAACGAACTGAAGAACCGCGGCTTGCACGACATCCTGATCGCGGTGGTTGACGGCTTGCGCGGCTTCCCCGAAGCGATCGAGGCAGTCTATCCGGCCGCCCAGATCCAGACCTGCATCGTGCATCTGTGTGGCGCGACAATTCGGATGAGAGACGCGCAACAATCAAGTTGAGAATGTCGCGGCAGAAATGATGATGCCGATGTTGATTGGCGCTGGCAAGCGTTTGTTGATTGACGCGCGGCGTTGATTGACGCGGGCGTGCGGGTGTCGCGCGACAATCAAGCTGTAGCGACCAGTCAATGAGGATAGCTGTGTAATGGCGACGCCGCGGTTATTCTGGCTGCGCGACAATCAGGATGAGAATGTGGTGGCGTGGAGGGTGATGACGGGGTTGATTGACGCGGGCTCGCTTTGCCTGCGAGCCGCGCGTCAATCAGGATGAGATTAGCGGGTTATTCGGTGAGATCGATGCCGTGCTGATGCTCCTGTGTAGCTGGCACGCCGACGTTCTTTGGTGTCGCTCGACTGGCCGGGCGCCCCGGTCCGTGCTGCTTGCGCTGCAGGGCAGTACGGCGACGGTAGCTTTCGACGTTCAACTCAAAGATGGTCGAGTGGTGGACCAAACGGTCGACGGCGGCCACTGTCATGGCTCGGTCGGGGAAGACCTTGTCCCATTCGCCAAACGGCTGGTTGGCTGTTATGCAAAGGGAACGTCGCTCATACCTGGCGCTGATGAGTTCGAACAGCACCGACGTCTCTGCCTGATCTTTGCTGACATAGGCGAAATCGTCCAGGATGACCAGGTCGAAGCGATCCAGCCGGTTGATGGCGGACTCCAGCGCGAGCTCGCGGCGAGCCACCTGCAACCGTTGCACGAGGTCGGTAGTGCGAGCGAAGAAGACCTTCCAGCCCTTCTCCAGCAGGCTTAGTCCGATCGCCGACGACAAATGCGATTTGCCCCCTCCGCTCGGCCCTAGAAGAATCAGGTTGGTGCCGTTACGCAACCAGCCGTCGCCCGCGCAAAGCGCCGAGACGTGCGCGCGCGACACCATCGGCACTGCGTCGAAATCGAAGTTCTCCAGTGTCTTGCCCGGTAGCAGTTTCGCGTCCCTGAGGTGACGTTCGACTCGGCGTCGATCGCGCTCGGCGATCTCGTGTTCGGCCAGGGCCATCAGCAGGCGTGCCGCTGGCCAGCCTTCCGTATCGGAGCGCTCGGCAAAGCTAGACCAGATCTGCTTGATGGCAGGCAGCCGCAAATCGTTGAGCAGCAACGACAGGCGTGTGGCGTCGATGTCGAGGCTCATGCCGTCACCTCCGTTGCCATATCAAGTAGGGCTTCGTAGTCGCTCAGCGGTGCCAGTTTGACGTTCACCTCCGGCATGCTGTTCGCGCGCTTCGCTTCGAAACGAGAACACAATGCGTCCAGGTCGGGTAACTGTCCATCGTCCAAGCACTGCTGCAGCGCCTGAGCCAGTTGCGCTTCGCAGTTGTGCTCATGGGCGAGGCCGAGCAGTTCAACCATGGTTCTGCATGCTTGGCGCTGCGCAAGCTGCTCAAGCAGGCGATCGAAGGTCAATCGATACGCCTCGCGCGGAAAGATCTGATCGCGGTAGACTAGGTTGAGCAGCGCCATGGGCTTGCGGCGCAGCGCGTGGATGACGTGCCGGTAGTTGATTACGTGACCGTGCTTGCCGTTGGGACCTGCGCGGCCGCGCTGCAATGTCATGAGGGCCGTGCCGCCCAGAAACAGTTCCAGCCGGTCGTCGTACAGCCGTACGCGCAGGTGATGGCCGATCAACCGTGACGGGACGGTATAAAACACCTTGCGCAGTACGAAGCCGCAGGTGGTCGTGACATACACGCGCGTTTCCTCGTAGTCGCACGTACGCTGGACCGGAAGCGGCTGAAGCAGTGCCCGCTCGAGCTCAATGCGTTTGCCGTTACGCGCGTTGATTCGACCGACGATCTCGTCGATAAAGCGGCGATAGGAATCGAGATTGTCGAAGTCGTGACTGCCGCGCAGAAGCAACGCATCACGCACTGCACTCTTAACAGGCCGCTGAAATACTGATCGCAGAGGTCATCGCGGGATGTGCCTGAAGCGTTGATAGAAGGACCTAACTTGCCCCCCCGGAGATCATGCGCGGCGCCGACACGTTCACTGAGAGTTTGTTTTCCTTTCGCAAGCTCGACGACTTCGTTCCGGCGTCGCATCCGCTGCGCTCGATTCGCGTCATGGCGAACGAAGCGCTCGCCAAGATGGATCGGCTGTTCTCCGAGATGTACGAGGTCGACATAAAAGGTGGACGGCGGAGCATCGCGCCGGAGAAGCTGCTGCGGGCAATGCTGATTCAGATCCTCTACAGTGTCCGCTCGGAGCGACAATTGATGGAGCAGGTGCAATACAACCTCCTGTTTCGCTGGTTCGTCGGCTTGGCAATGGATGATGTGGTGTGGGTGCCCACCGTGTTCACGAAGAACCGCGAGCGGTTGATCAAGCACGACGCGGTCATCAAATTCTTCAACGAAGTGGTGGCCATTGCCGAGAAGAAGGACCTGCTCTCAGGTGAGCACTTCAGCGTGGACGGCACCTTGATTCAGGCGTGGGCGGGCCACAAGAGCTTCGTGCGCAAGGACCGTGACGATCAGGACAACGATGACGGCAGCGCGGGCGACTTCAAAGGCAGCAAGCGCAGCAACGAGACGCATCAGTCCAAGACTGATCCTGATGCGCGGCTCTATCGCAAAGGCAAAACGGCCAGCCAATTGCGGTACATGGGCCATACGCTGACCGATAATCGGCACGGCCTGGTGGTCAACGCTCGCGTGACACACGCTGATGGGCATGCCGAGCGTGAAGCGGCCAAGATCATGATCAACGATGCGCGGCAAGCGGCAGAAGATGCGAACGCAGAAATCACGCTGGGTGCAGACAAGGGTTACGACGCACAGGAATTCATTGAAGCCTGCCAGCAAATGAAGGTCACCCCGCACGTTGCGCAAAACACTTCTGGGCGGCGTTCAGCGGTGGCCGACGCGATTGCATCAAGCCTGGGCTATTCCATTTCGCAGCGAAAGCGCAAGTTGATCGAACAAGGCTTCGGGTGGGCCAAGACCGTGGGGCGCATGCGCCAAGTGATGGTGCGTAGTTTGGAGAAGGTTGACCAGATGTTCGTGTTGAACATGGCCGCCTATAACCTCGTGCGCATGCGGTCACTGGGACAAGTCCGCCCATAGTGGCGCAATGAGTAGTCACGAGGCCAACAATCGGCCTCAAACCGTCGAAAAAGACGGTGAATTCGCGTTGAAATTGCACACTGCGAAAAATCGCGGCAAAGGCCGCGGCGACAGACCAAAGCTGCGTCGTAAGCACCTGTATTTCAGCAACCTGTTAAGGTGGCCATGAGGGCTCTCGATGGAGCCGTTCTCGTGGGCAACGCCACGATTGTTGCGTGTGGGCTGCATGCCGTAGTGGGCACACAGAGCGTCATAACGCGTGGTCAGATCCTTGCGCGCGTCGGCATCGAGATTGCGGAACGCCGCCGACAGGCTGTCGCTGCGGTGCTCGCGCGGCGCGCCCCCGAGTGCCCAGATGGCATTCTGCAGCCCTTCAGCCAGCGCGACAAAGCTCTCGCCGCCGAGAATGACGTGAGCGTGCTCGAAGCCCGAGCAGGCCAGCCGGAAGTGATAGAGGCGGTGGTCAAGCGCGAGACCCGCCACGGTAATGCTTAGGCTGTCCATCTCGGTGAAGTCGGACAACCCAAGACGACCGGGTTCGTGTACTTGACGGAACATAACGTCATGCTCCTCGCCATGGAGTGCACGCCAGTCGCGAATACGGCGCTCCAGAGTGCGGCGCACGTTGCCCGGGAGGTCGGGATGGCGCCGAAGCATCTCGTCCAGCACGGCTATCGGTCGAATGCCGGGAGCGGACTGGAGCAGCGGCACGATCTCGGTGTCGAAGATTGCCGCCAAGGGATCGGGACGACGACGCGCACGTGGCGCCTTCTTCTGTGATGGCAGTCGCCGGTCCTGATCGATGCGATACCCCGTGGCGGCGCTGAACCCGGCGCGCGCAGCCGCTTGAGCCGGTCCTTCCTTGAGTCTGTACTTCATGTAGAGCCTCATCTGATGGTCGTTGATGTGTCGGCCGGGCAACGCAGCCTCCGTTCGCTACACGAAAGAGCTGTTCATACCCGATTTACCGCGACCACCGATAAAGCGCCCCGGCAGCGGGGCGGACTCCTCGGCGCGGCGTTGCGGCAGCGGTTCCAGGCTACGCCCTTCACCGCTGCCGCAACGCCAGTACTCTCATCCTGATTGACGCGCTGCTCTCATGTTGTTTGACGCGCGGCAGCCTTGCCAGACCAAGCATCACGCAACTCTGTATCCATCGTCGAGCGTAAGAGTTCGAGGCGATTAGCGGATACCGTTCCCAGACCGGTTCGACGACAGCGCTGCTGGCAGCCATGATTTGCTCCTCTCGCGAGGGATGCCGCCCCGTCACCACGACGATTCAGCACGAGCAGGTAAAAGCGGCATCGCCTTCGGCACGGGTTATCCACCGGGCCGCTCGCCTCTCGCTATAGAGAAGCGGGCGGCGGCCCCGTGGATAACCCTGCGTGATCTCGTTTCAGGCCCCCCAGCGTGCCACACGAACAAAAAACGTTGGCCTACCGTAGCACGAATCCAATTCCAAATAACTTATATGAGAAGACTTTTACGCTCGTACCTCTCCGCAATCAGTTCGAACAGCACGCTGGTCTCGGCCTGGTCCTTGCGCGCGTACGACAGATCATCGAGGGCGATGAGGTCGAAGCGGTCGAGCTTGGCCAGTGCTGAAGGCAACTGCAGGCTCTGGCGTGCCGCCTGCAGTTTCTGAACGAGCTCGCTGGTGCGCGTGAACAGCACGCGGTAGCCAGCATCGATCAAGGCGTGTCCGATGGCCGAACCTAGATGACTTTTCCCGACCCCAGGTGGGCCGAACAGGAGGACCGTGGCGCCTTTCTCCAGCCATGACTCGCCGGTGGCCAGCGCCGTCACATGAGCCTTCGAGACCATTGGCACAGCGCTGAAGTCCCCCGGCGTCAGACTAGTTGTCGCCTCTGAACTTTCTTATCGAGAAGAGTCAGAGGTACAGGGTGAAGGCGAAACAAACGTATTCTGTTGAATTTAAGGAACAGGCGCTGTCGAAGGTCCTGCAGCGCGGCCCCCGAACGGTTGGAGCAGTGGCCGACGAATTGAACGTGAACGTACTGACGTTAAGGAAGTGGATGAGAGGCGCCGCCGCCGCGAAGCGGAGCTCGGGCTCCGAACACGCAAGACGTCCGGAAGACTGGTCGCTGGAAGAACGGCTGATGGCCTTGCAGGAGAGCCACGGGTTGGTCGACGAAGCGTTGAACAGCTGGTGTCGCGAGCGCGGCCTGTTCGCACATCATCTCGCGCAGTGGCGAGCGGATTTTTGCACGGTCGGTGGAACCGGTAGTCGGCGCGAGAGCGCCACGGAAGTCCGGGATCTGAAGCAGGCCAATTTCGAGCTGCAGCGCGAACTCAAACGCAAGGAGAAGGCGCTGGCTGAAGCTGCGGCGCTGTTGGTGCTGCAAAAAAAGCACCGTGCGCTGTTCGGGGGCGAGGCCGAATGACGGTCCCTGAAGAGCGCAAGGCATTGATCGACCTGATCAGCGAGGCGACCCTGGCCGGGGCTCGCCAGGCGCGTGCGTGCAGCATTCTAGGGCTCAGTGCTCGAACGGTTCAGCGCTGGCAGCGCGGCGAACCTGACGCGGTGGACGGGCGCTCGTTACGGCATCACGCGCCGCGTCACAAGCTCTCTGCCGACGAACGCGCCGAGCTTCTGGCGATCGCGAACTCGCCCGAATTCGGTCATCTGCCGCCAAGCCAGATCGTGCCTCGACTGGCAGACCAGCAACGCTATATCGCCTCCGAATCGACGTTCTACCGGGTCCTGAAGGCCGAGAAGCAACTCGCACACCGGCGCAGCGAACGGCCGGCACAGGCACGCAGCAAACCCCGTTCGGTTTGCGCCGATGCACCGAACCAATTGTATAGCTGGGACATCACGTATCTGCCGACCACGGTTCGTGGGCAGTACTTCTACTTGTATCTGTTTCTCGACGTGTTCAGTCGCAAAATTGTCGGCTGGCAGGTGTATGCCGAGGAAAGCAGCGTGCTGGCCAGCGAAGTCCTCAAGGACCTCTGCGCGCGCGAAGCGATACAGCCCGCCCAGGTGATTTTGCATTCGGACAACGGCGGCCCGATGAAAGGCGCGACGATGCTTGCCACCCTTCAGGCGCTGGGCGTCATGCCGTCGCTGAGTCGCCCGGGCGTGAGCAACGACAACCCTTACTCCGAGTCGTTGTTCAAGACCCTAAAGTATCGACCTGCTTATCCGCTCAAGGCATTCGATACCCTGTTTGCCGCGCGCACGTGGGTGGGCGCACTGGTGCGCTGGTACAACGAGGAGCATCGTCACAGCGCGATCCGGTTCGTCACGCCGGCGCAGCGTCATGCCAACCTCGATCAGGACATTCTGGATCGACGCGCGGCGCTCTACGAGTACGCCCGGCAACGCAATCCGCTTCGGTGGAAAGGCCCAACGCGCAACTGGCAACGCGTCGATGCTGTGCACCTGAACCCGGATCGAATCGATAACCAGGGCGGTACCCCACGACGCCCTAACCAGGAGAGAAAGGCAGCCTGAAATTATTCGTTGAGGCGACAACTAGCTTGAAAATTTCCGCAGAGGTGCCGGACGTTTCAAGGTTGACAATGGGGCGAAATCGGCTCATACGGTCGGGAGTCAATCGGTTTAGCCAGCGCGGGCAGACGTAACTGGAGCCTGCTCAGGCATGCGTGCTCGTGAGCGCATCCGCTGCATCGAGAAATTGCGCGGCAACCATCGGCCGTCCTAACAGGTAACCCTGCAACGAGTTGCAACCGAGCTCAGTCAGCGAATCTTGCTGCTCCTTGGTCTCTACTCCTTCTGCTACGACCGACAAACATAGCGCGCGCCCGAGAGCAATAATCGCCGAGACGATTGCAGCGTCTTCGGAGTCGCTCGCGACGTCGCGCACGAATCCTCGGTCGATCTTCAGCTCAGATGCCGGCAGCCGCTTCAGGTAAAGCAAGCTCGAATAACCAGTGCCAAAATCATCGATTGATATTCTTACGCCCATCGCCTTTAACTTCTCGAGCGTTGCAAGACTTGCTTCAACGTCGCGCATCGCCGTTGACTCAGTGATCTCGAGCATCAGGTAGTGAGGGTCGAGCCGATGGAGCGCAAGCGTGTCTGCCACTGTCTGCGCGAGCGCGGTATGGCTAAACTGTAGTGGCGATAGATTGACCGACATCGTCCAGCCCGTGTTGCCGAGGTCCACCCAGGCTCGCATCTGCCGGCAGGCCTCGTCGAGCACCCATTCGCCGATCAACAGGATGAGGCCGCTCTTCTCGGCGACTGGAATGAAATCGCCCGGCGGCAATAGACCACGCGTTGGGTGCTGCCAGCGTAGTAATGCTTCCGCGCCGAGCACCGGACCGTGCGGGGCTTGGAATTTCGGCTGGTAATGGAGCACAAGTTCGTTACGCGAGACGGCCTTGCGCAATTCTTGCAGCAACTGCAAATGCACCTGGGCGTTTTGCTGCATCGATGCTTCAAAGTAGCAGAACGTCGCCCGGCCAGATGCTTTGGCCGAGTACATTGCAGCGTCTGCGGCCGAAAGGAGCTCGTGTGGGTTGTGGCCGTCACCCGGAAACATGGAGATTCCGATGCTGCCCGACACTCGTAGTTCATGACCGCCGGCGTGCACCGGAGCGTCTATCGACCGCAGCAGGTCTGCAGCCAGCGCTCCGGCGTCGGCCGCTTCAGCAACGCGCACGATGAGCGCAAACTCGTCTCCCCCTAGGCGTGCGACAGTGTTGTCCCGGTGGGTCGATTTCTGGATGCGTTGCGCGATATCAATGAGCAGAAGATCGCCGATGTGGTGGCCATAGGCGTCGTTGACAGCTTTGAAGCCGTCGAGGTCGAGGAACATTAGCGCAAAACAGGCGTCCTCGCGATCCGCCGCGCTAATGGCCTGGTTAAGGCGGTCTTCCAGCAGCAAGCGGTTTGGAAGTTTTGTCAGGGTGTCGTGCAGAGCGAGATAGGTAAGCTCCTCATTGGCCTGCGCGAGCGAGACGGCCAGCACCGCCGTGCGTGATTCCAGCCGCAAGTCGAGGATCGACGTTATCAGCGCGATAGACAGTACGGCGATCGTCACGACGATGATCACCGGCGCGAGCCACACGCTGCTGACGCCGTCGCGCACCGCGCTGCACACACTGCCGGCCGCAAACTCCGCAGCGAACATGCCCGTGTAGTGCATGCCGGCAATGGCGGCGCCCATTAGCACTGCGGCGCCCAGCCTGAGCATACGCGTGCGGCGGCCGTCGCGGCGAAGGTTGAAAGCGATCCACTGCGCGGCGCCGGATGCGGCGATCGCGATTAGCACGGACGCAACCCAAAGTAGTGGGTCGTAAGTGATGCCCGGTTCCATCCGCATTGCGGCCATACCGGTGTAGTGCATTGACGCGACACCTGCCCCCATCACGACCGCGCCAACTATTAGTCGTCTCCAGGGCAACGTCGGCTGACAGACCACCCAGAGGGCAAACGCGGAAAGCGCCATCGCGATAAGGAGGGACAGCGCTGTAAGCGCCGTGTCGTAGCCGATCGGAATGGGCAACGTGAACGCGAGCATGCCGACGAAATGCATCGACCAGATGCCGAGGCCCATCGCGGCTGCACCACCCGCCAGCCACCAGTGGGACGCCTTTCCGGTCGCAGTCGTGATGCGCCCGGCCATGTCCAAGGCCGTGTAGGACGCCAACACAGCAACCATTATGGACGCGACGACCAGCGTCAAGTTATAGCTGCCGACCAGCATATGGAGGTGTCTTTTAGGAACTTCACAGAGAAATCGCCGCTTTCTTTTTCATGCGTACTGAAGCGACTACTAGATCGGTATAACGACTGGCAATCGCGGGACTTTAGCCGATTCGAGCACAGGTAAGACCAGCTCGTCGCCCGATGATTGAGCCTTGCTGTACGCAATATCACTGAGTCCCGACGCGCTGGGTCCACCTGTGGAGTTCAGGCTTGGTGAGATTCGCAACCGAGGTGCGGCGTCCGAGGCCATGGCCACCGACGGTGGTCAGGAAATACTGCGGCCGATGAACTCACCGCATCGGCAGCACGTGGAGCCGCAACGGTCGCACACGTAATATCACGAAGATTCGCATCGGGTCCGGTGCAGCCGACCACAAGGCGCTAGTCGGCCAGAAAGCGACGGTCATTCGCCTCGTTCTTCCGTTGTTCATGGGCGTCGATGGCGGTTACAGGTTCGTCAACGGTCACTCGCGCTGCGGGAAAACGAGCCCGACGAAGCCGCGCTCTGTGCAGTAGGCCTAGACGGGAAATTCACCGTAATTTCGGTCCCTTGTGCTTGCACGTGTCGCCGTCTAGCGCACAACGTCAGACGGAGTGTTGGGTCTGAGCCACCCACGACGCGCGCCCACGTGTGGTCAAGAATTGCCACTGGAGATCCAAAAGCCAACGTATTCAAGTCATGCGATGTGGTGTAGCGCGGCGCCACCGGGTTGGTACGGACTTTGCCTTGATTCCCATCAAGGAGTGCCGGCGTCCTTGAACCAAGCTCCGAACACTCCCGACTGGCTAATCTATCCCCTTGGAGAAGCGAAATGAGCACGCTGATTATCAAAGACATCCCCGTAGTCGTTGAGATGGATCGTACTGAAATGACCGCAATCAGCGGCGGCCGGCTGCCGCAGCAGATCGTGAACATCATCCAGGCTGTTGGCGACTATGCGAATGACTCTCCTACCCAGCACAGTTTCACGGGCAGCGGAGCTTCCGTGACGTACTGAGATTGAGATAAGCACGTCGAGTTCGGAGCTAAAGGCCGCGCAGGACAAGGGGCCTCTTGAATTCAAGCGGTTCCTTGTCCCTGATCGATGGGGTATTAGGCAGCGTGTGACCTCGCGCTCTGTATGTTCCGAGGTTCGGACGTTCCTGGACTTTCGGGTCGAGCAATACCCTGCATACCTTTGGCGACTTGCCGAACCCGTTGCGGAACTGACTCAGGGGCAAGTGAATATGCGCTGCCTTTCTCGTCTGGCTCTAAGCTGTTAAGCCTTCGCTGCAACATCGCGCGCCCGATGTGGCGATTTTCGAGTTTGATCGATGCTCGAGTCGGGAATTTCGAAAATCCTCCTCGAATGGCGGAAATGCTCGTGAAGCCGACCTTCAAGTTATACGGTGGTGAACGGCGCCTGAGGGTCGGACTGCGACGTTCGCGGCGCGCGCCCTGAGCGCTTGGCGTACGAAAAAATCCCTTTATTGACAGCACCCCCAGATGGATGAAGTCACACAGCAAAACGCGGCACTCGTAGAACAGGCGAGTGCTGCTGCGGGGCTGCTTCAGGATCAGGCGGAAAAGCTGCGTGCAGCAGTGCATGTATTTCGCACGGAGTGACGTTCTCCACGTGTGTCGCTTGGGCGTCGGCTTAGACAGCGTCAAGCGGCACGGCCGGTCAGCGACAACTATTCTGGCCGGTCGACGGGTGTAATTGTCGCTGGCTAGTTCATAGTTGTCGCTTCTCCATCGTAATTGTCGTGGGGTAATTGTCGCCGACGCGCGCTCTGCTTGTCGCTGGCCTTTCGACGGCGATAGCTTTCAACATTCAGTTCGAAGATCGTCGAGTGATGGACGAGCCGATCAATGGCTGCGACCGTCATGCCAGGGTCGGGGAACACGTCATTCCATCCCGAGAATGGCTGGTTGGCCGTTATGAGAAGACTTTTACGCTCATACCTCTCTGCGATCAGTTCGAACAGCACACTGGTTTCGGCCTGCTCCTTACGCGCGTACGACAGGTCGTCCAGGATGATGAGATCAAACCGATCAAGCTTCGTGAGCGCGGATGGAAGTTGCAGGCTCTGACGCGCAGCCTGGAGTTTCTGGACGAGCTCGCTCGTGCGTGTGAACAGCACTCGATAGCCGACTTCGATTAAAGCGTGTCCGATGGCTGAACCTAAATGACTTTTGCCGCCACCGGGGGGCCCGAACAGGAGAATCGTGGCACCTTTCTCCAGCCACGAATCTCCGGTCGCCAGTGCCGTGACATGCGCTTTCGAGACCATTGGCACCATGCTGAAGTCGAAGGTGGCCAGCGTCTTGGTCGGATCAAGATGTGACTCGGTACGATGCCGCTCGATGCGTCGTTTGGCACGTTCGGCCAGTTCGTGCTCAAGCAGCGCCCCAAGCAATCGCGTAGCCGGCCAGCCTTCCTTATCAGAGCGCTCAACGAACTCGGGCCATAACCTGCCGATGGTCGGCAGACGTAACTCGTTCAACATCAGGGACAGACGGCCGTTGTCATGGGCAGGCGCGTTCATGCTGCCACCTTGTCGAGAAGCTCGTCATAGACCGCGACGGGCGGCATTTCGACTACCACCTCGGGACATCGGGCCTGACGCGGCGCGAATTCATCGCGCAACTGCTTCAGATCGGGCAGCTCGCCTACTTCGAGCAAGGCGTCGAGGCGCTCGGCCAGCAACGCCTCAACGCCGTGATGTCCTGCGAGTTCGAGCAGCCCTACGATCGTCTTGCATGCCTGGCGTTGCGTCAGTTGCGTCTCCAGCTTCTCCCAGGTCCGTCGGTAGGCTTCACGGGGAAACAGCGCGTCGCGAAACGCAAACTGAGGTCGGTCGGAGAGAGGTGGCCGCGCGAATTCGGACAGCGGGATAGGTGGAACGCCCGGGGCTTAGCCAGCGATAATGCAGGCAAAGGAACCGAGAACATGACGAAGAGAACCCGACGCACGCACTCAGCGGCGTTCAAAGCGAAAGTGGCGCTGGCGGCAGTCAAAGGCGAGCGCACGCTGGCCGAGCTAGCGCAGCAGTTTGATGTGCACCCGAACCAGATCACGGAATGGAAACAGCACTGCAGGAGCGTGCGGCCGACGTGTTTGGAACGGCGGGCGTGGTATCGAACGAGCCGCCGGTAGACGTGAAGACCCTACACGCCAAGATCGGCCAGCTTTCTCTGGAAAATGATTTTTTAAGCGGCGCGCTCAACAAGGCGGGATTGCTGAGCGCAAAGCGATGATTGACCGTGGCCATCAGTTACCGGTGTCGCAGCAAGCAAAGCTCGTCGGCATTGCCAGATCGAGTGCGTACTATCGGCCGCGGCAGGTCAGCGAGGCCGACCAGAACTTGATGCGCCGGATCGACGAGCTGCACCTGGAGTTTCCGTTCGCCGGAGCGCGAATGCTGGTCCGTCTGTTGCGCCGGAAGGCCATGGGGTGGGTCGCCGTCGCGTGCGCACGCTCATGAAGCGTATGGGTGTGAAAGCGCTTTACTGCAAGCCCAACACGAGCCGACGCAACCCGCAGCACAAGGTTTGGCCGTACCTGTTGCGCGGCATGAAGATCGAGCGCGCCAATCAGGTCTTCGCACTCGACACAACGTACATTCCCATGGCGCGTGGCTTCGTCTATCTGACGGCGGTAGTAGATTGGGCGAGTCGCAAGGTTCTTGCGCACCGGGTGGCCATCACGCTGGAGGCGATACATGCCGTGGAGGCGCTGGAAGAAGCATTCGCCCGCTACGGGCTGCCAGACATCGTGAACACCGATCAAGGTAGCCAGTTCACGGCGGCCGCGTTCACCGACGCCGTACTTGAGCGCGGCGTGCAGCTGTCGATGGACGGCAAAGGCGCCTGGCGCGACAACGTGTTCGTCGAGCGCGTATGGCGCAGCATCAAGTACGAAGAAGTGTACCTGAGGGCCTACGAGTCGGTCAGCCACGCCCGGCGCTCCATCGGCGACTACATCGAGCTATATAACCGGAAACGGCCCCATTCGAGCTTGGCGGATCAGACGCCGGATGAGGCATACTTCGCGTCGCTGCCAGCGATCAAATCGGCAGCATGATTGCCTCGGACGCTCCACTTAAAAATCTCAAAGAACCGTCCGAACGAGCGAAGCCACCTTTCCAGGCCGAGTGCGATTTCAAACTTAACTGTACTAAGTCCCGCAAGCGGGTAGGATGGGACGTGGTGGATTGGGGCGAGATGGGAGTGGATAGATTTCCACCCCGCGTATGAGTGGGCATTTCTGTCATGAGTAAGCCCTCGCGCCGCTTTGGCGGCAATATGAGAAGGTATTTGGAGCAGTATCGGTAGCGCGACACGTTGATCGCATCGCACGGCCTTCGATGAACCACCGACGTAGCCAAGTTTGTTGAAAGCACCGCTGGGCGTCAAGAACCCTTCGTTGCCGGCTGGCTTCTCTGCGGACCTTCCCGGAGAGAAGTGCCGTACGGAACGTAGCCATTACGGACGATTCACCCCTTAGATAGCATCGCAATACTAAAGGCAACAGCCAAAGCATCCAATTCGATGACGCACATCACTGGAAAGCGCCCAAAACTTGTTTTGTACCCAACCCGAACGGTCGCGCCCGCCGCAGGCTCGACCGAGGAAGATTTCGCTGTCTACGCGTCGTATCGCGGGAGCGTCGCCGGGGGATATTACGGAACCCTCAAGGTAGTACGTCTAACCGACAGTCGTTTGCTCTACCCGTTCGATGGTGCGGAGGTCATCGGCCCGTATCCTACTAAAAATGCTGCTGTTACCGCCGCCCGCCAAAGAGGTGACGACGTTGTTCGCGCCGACCTTGCAAGACCTGAGCTTTGATGCTTGCAAGCTTGCGGGTGGTCCGATGCGGCGCGTCGATGCCCTTCCAACAGTGACCGCTATCTACGGGGCCCTTCGGGCTTTGTCGCAGTAAGCGTCGGGTATCATGCGCCTGTCAATACGGACGATCGAATGCTCGATGACGACTCTAAATTCAGCCTTGGCCGCGGTGCTCAAGCGTTTGCATTATCCGCTCGACGTGATGCTGACGTGCGTGCGCTGGTACGTGGCGTATCCGCTGAGCCTTCGGCATTTGGAAGAGATGATGGCGGAGCGCGGAATCGGTCGATCATTCAACTGTGCACCGCTGGGCCATCAAAGTATTGCCGGTCCTCGAGAAGGCCTTTCGCCGTCACAAGAAAGCCGTCGGTCGGAGCTGGCGGATGGATGAAACGTATATCAAAGTCCGCGGGCAGTGGAAGTACTTGTATCGCGCAGTCGACAAGGAGGGCAACACGGTAGATTTTCTGCTGTTGCCCATCGTGACAAGACTGCAGCGAGGCGCTACTTCGAAAAGTCAATCGAGCAAAACGGCGAACCGGAGACGGTGACAATTGATAAGAGCGGTGCGAACCTCGCCGCGCTGGATGCTCTCAACGCGGAGCGGAAAACACCGATCAAGATTCGCCAGAACAAGTATCTGAACAATATTGTCGAGCAAGATCATCGGGCGATCAAGCGACGCACACGGCCTATGCTCGGCTTCAAGAATTTTCGTTGCGCTCGGATTCTGTTGAGCGGCATCGAACTCATGCATATGATCGCCAACGGCCAATTGGAAGACCGTGGCGTCGGATACACTCATGCACAGCAGTTTTACTTACTGGCCGCATAAGTAATCCTACATATCTGCCATTTTTTCACCCTCTTTGCTTACCGCGACAAAACCAGAGAGGTGGCCTCGGTAGTTCGGACAGTTTTCCGAGGACTTTAAGTGGAGCGTCCGAGGCAATCATGCTGCCGATTTAATCGCTGGCAGCGTCGCGAAGTATGCCTCATTCGGCGTCTGATCCGCTAAGCTCGAATGGGGCCGTTTCCGGTTGTATAACTCGATGTAGTCGCCGATGGAGCGCCGGGCGTGGGTGACCGATTCGTAGGCCCTCAGATAGTTGAGTAGCCCGGCGGAGTCGCACCGCCAGGCCCTCCCAGAACTGTACGTGAGCCTCTCGACTCATACAGCTCCTATCGTCCAGCCGTGGCTCCGAGCGTCCAATGCGCGAACAGGGTCGGTCGCCGCATTTTCAGACGCCGCAACCAATCCCAGGCCCGCAGCTTGTGCGTTCGGAGTTTCTTGTATTTGCGCTGAGCCCAACGCACAATGAATGAATCCAGTGTGCGTAAGGCCCCGTGAAGAGCCGAAGGCCGAAACCGCCCGTAGTAGCGAACCCAGCCCAGAAGTACCGGCTGCGTCCATCGAGCAACGTCGACAAGTTCAAGGTCATTGCGACTATGCAACCGCCACCGACGCATTCGCAATCGCATCGACTTGGCCGCTTTGTCGCTTACTGCGGGAGCGAAACTGACGAACAGTGCGCCAGAGCGATTCATCGAGCTCCGGGGCCGGAAGCAGTAGCCCAGGAAATCGAAGCGTTGCACCGGATAGCTGCCGCGTCGGTTATCGTCCTTGCAGTAGACGATTTTGGTCTTCTCCGGATGAAGCTGCAGTCTGCAAGCCGCAAGCCGGGCATCGAGCTCTGCTCGTAGTTGCTTAGCTTGCGTCTCGCTCTTGCAGTGGCAAATGACATCGTCGGCGTAACGCTCAAACAGGACGCCGGGATAGTTTAGCGACATCCATTGATCAAACGCGTAGTGCAAGAACAAGTTAGCCAATATAGGGCTGACGACCGCCCCTTGTGGCGTCCCTCGATCCCGCGATACCAGAGCGCCATCGGGCATACAAACCGGTGCGACCAACCATCTCTCGACGTATAGCATCACCCACTTGCAGTTCGTATGTCGACGTAGCGCGCGCATCAGAAGTTGATGGTCGATATTATCGAAGAAGCCTTTAATATCAAGATCGAGCACCCAGTCTGAGCGCCAGCAACGCTGACGCGCGACTGTGAGTGCCTGATGCGCTGAGCGGCCCGGCCGATAACCATACGAGTCGTCATGGAACACTGGCTCCAGAATCGGTTCGAGATATCGCCGTACCACCATCTGCGCGATGCGATCCGACACGGTCGGAATCCCCAACGGCCTTGTCGTGCCATCAGCCTTTGGGATCTCCACGCGCCGCACGGGAGGCGGGACGTAGCTGCCCGAGGACAGCCGGTTCCAGAGTCGATAGAGGTTATTACTCAAGTCCTCTTCGAACTGGGCAATCGATTGTCCATCGACGCCCGCCGCACCGCGATTTGCCTTCACCCGCTTGAACGCTTCCCACACCTCACGTTTGGAAATATCAAACGGCTTTGCCTTATCCATGCAAGTCCTCCCCTTGCGGGTTGCTCGCCTGGTCAAGCCGGACGACGACGCTCCTTCGGTCCAGCTCCATTACAGAGCCTTCAACCCTACTACGAACGCCTCCGCCCCTGTGCCCCGCATCGGTACTCTCACCCTTGCGAAGGCTATCCGCTTGGGCTTCTCCCTTAGCATCGGGACGACAGGTTCCTACGTTCCTTACCAAAGCCTGGATCAAGATCACGCCGCCTTCATGCCGGAAGCCGGTTGGGCAGTAAGCAGGTATGCCCCCAACCTTTGTCGCGGGATAGAAGTCAAGATCCCGGTTTCGACTTCAGTTAATACGTTTCGACACGTCATCAGCGGTTCACTCGCGTTCGTCTTCCTGATCCTCACCTGACGGAGTCGAGCCCCGCCTTTTCCAGCAACGCTCACCACGGGAGCTCTTAACTCACGCAGCTTGTGGTGGTTTGAAGCCTGCTCCTGCAAGCCGACTCCGAGGGGCCCGCCCTCATCTTTGGTAAAACATCGCAACTGTTCTAAGCTCGAACCGTCGCGTTCGTAGCACACGACTTCCTCGTACTTGACGCTGCGCCACACGCGCTCGACGAACACGTTATCGCGCCAGGCGCCTTTGCCGTCCATAGACAGCTGCACGCCGCGCTCAAGTACGGCATCGGTGAACGCGGCGGCCGTGAACTGGGCGGATTCAACCGGTCGTCGCAACACCTTTAATTGAGGTGGTGTTGCATGGCGCGAAGTGCAAAGCAGGTGTATTGGTTGACGGGTCGAGCAGCGATGTACTCGCCGGGCGCCCCATCGCTTGGAAACGAGATCGAGCGACGCTTTTGGCAACAAATCGCGACTGGCATCACGAGCGAGAAAGCAGCGCAGGCGGTCGGTGCGTCTCAAGCGGTAGGCTCGCGCTGGTTCCGCTATCGTGGCGGCATGCCACTATTCATGTCCAAACCTATCGCGGGTCGATACTTGTCGTTCGCTGAGCGAGAAGAGATAGCATTGCTCTCTGTCCAGGGGTTCGGGGTGCGCGAGATCGCCCGTCGTATCGGACGAAGTGCGTCAACCGTATCACGAGAACTAACGCGCAATGCTGCGACTTGAAACGGATGCCTCGAGTATCGTGCTTCGGTTGCGCAGTGGAAGGCAGAACGGTTCGCTAAACGACCTAAGCCAGCGAAACTGGCGACTAATGCGGAGCTACGTCAATATGTACAGGAGCGCTTGGAGGGCAAAGTACATGACGCTGACGGTCGTAAGATTGACGGGCCCAGGCAGACGCCGTTCAAGGGGCGAAATAAACCGCACCGTGGGGACCGAAAGTGGGTCAATGGTTGGTCACCTGAACAAATTGCTAATCGGTTGCAGTTAGATTTTCCGGATGATGAATCCATGCGCATCTCTCACGAAGCTATTTATCAAGCGCTCTATATTCAGGGGCGCGGCGCGCTCAAGCGTGAGTTGGTGGGCTGCCTGCGCACCGGGCGAGCCTTGCGCGTTCCGCGAGCGAGAGCGCGCGCCAAGGCATGGGCGCACGTCAGTGAGGAGGTGATGATTTCCAGTCGACCTGCAGAGGCCGAAGATCGTGCGGTGCCGGGCCATTGGGAAGGCGACCTGCTCATTGGCCTGAACCGATCTGCCATCGGTACGCTGGTGGAGAGATCAAGCCGTTTCACAATGCTCGTGCATTTGCCTCGAGAGAAAGACTATGGGTCTATTCCGCGCACGAAAAACGGGCCTGCGCTAGCCGGCTACGGGGCCGTCACGATGGCCAACGCACTCAAAAAGACTGTAACTGACTTGCCTGCTGAACTCTGGCGATCATTGACGTGGGATCGTGGCAAGGAACTGCCCGATCACGCCCGTTTCACTATTGAGTCTGGCGTGAAGGTATTCTTCGCCGATCCGCAAAGCCCATGGCAGCGCGGTACGAATGAAAACACGAATGGACTGCTACGACAATACTTTCCAAAAGGTACAGACCTGTGCCGGTGGAGTGCTCGGGAGATCCAAGCTGTTGCTAATACATTGAACTCAAGGCCGCGGAAGACTCTCGGATGGAAGACGCCTGCGGAAGCCCTAGACGAGTATCTGGAATCTGTTCAACAATCCAGTGTTGCGACGACCGGTTGAATCCGCCCTGGCTACCCTGATCGGTGTTCACGATGTCTGGCAGCCCGTAGCGGGCGAATGCTTCTTCCAGCGCTTCCACGGCATGTATCGCCTCTAGCGTAATGGCCACCCGGTGCGCAAGAACCTTGCGACTCGCCCAATCTACTACCGCCGTCAGATAGACGAAGCCACGCGCCATGGGAATGTACGTTGTGTCGAGTGCGAAGACCTGATTGGCGCGCTCGATCTTCATGCCGCGCAACAGGTACGGCCAAACCTTGTGCTGCGGGTTGCGTCGGCTCGTGTTGGGCTTGCAGTAAAGCGCTTTCACACCCATACGCTTCATGAGCGTGCGCACGCGACGGCGACCCACCCCATGGCCTTCCGGCGCAACAGACGGACCAGCATTCGCGCTCCGGCGAACGGAAACTCCAGGTGCAGCTCGTCGATCCGGCGCATCAAGTTCTGGTCGGCCTCGCTGACCTGCCGCGGCCGATAGTACGCACTCGATCTGGCAATGCCGACGAGCTTTGCTTGCTGCGACACCGGTAACTGATGGCCACGGTCAATCATCGCTTTGCGCTCAGCAATCCCGCCTTGTTGAGCGCGCCGCTTAAAAAATCATTTTCCAGAGAAAGCTGGCCGATCTTGGCGTGCAGCGTCTTCACGTCTACCGGCGGTTCATTCGATGCCACGCCCGCCGTTCCAAACACGTCGGCCGCACGCTCCTGCAGTGCTGTTTCCATTCCGTGATCTGGTTCGGGTGCACATCAAACTGCTGCGCTAGCTCGGCCAGCGTGCGCTCGCCTTTGACTGCCGCCAGCGCCACTTTCGCTTTGAACGCCGCTGAGTGCGTGCGTCGGGTTCTCTTCGTCATGTTCTCGGTTCCTTTGCCTGCATTATCGCTGGCTAAGCCCCGGGCGTTCCACCTATCCCGCTGTCCGAATTCGCGCGGCCACCTCTCGCAGCGCCGCGACGGTCGCGCCACTGACCGGCACGGTGCGCTGCTTGCGGCGCTTGCCGATCACGGTGAGCGTCCAGACCGACGACGGGCCGCGGCCCGACTCGGCCGAATCGACGGAGCGGGACGACGTTGGCGGCGACGTTGTCTGCGACGGTGATCGGGGCGAGGGGCTGCGCGATGCGCGCGCGTCCCCGGCCACCTCGGCGAGGCGCAAGTCTTCGCGCCGCGCGAGCGCCGCTTCCGCGCGGCGCAGCCCGGGCGGATTCAACCGGTCGTCGCAACACCTTTAATTGAGGTGGTGTTGCATGGCGCGAAGTGCAAAGCGGAAATTTTCAAGCTAGTTGTCGCCTCAACGAATAATTTCAGGCTGCCTTTCTCTCCTGGTTAGGGCGTCGTGGGGTACCGCCCTGGTTATCGATTCGATCCGGGTTCAGGTGCACAGCATCGACGCGTTGCCAGTTGCGCGTTGGGCCTTTCCACCGAAGCGGATTGCGTTGCCGGGCGTACTCGTAGAGCGCCGCGCGTCGATCCAGAATGTCCTGATCGAGGTTGGCATGACGCTGCGCCGGCGTGACGAACCGGATCGCGCTGTGACGATGCTCCTCGTTGTACCAGCGCACCAGTGCGCCCACCCACGTGCGCGCGGCAAACAGGGTATCGAATGCCTTGAGCGGATAAGCAGGTCGATACTTTAGGGTCTTGAACAACGACTCGGAGTAAGGGTTGTCGTTGCTCACGCCCGGGCGACTCAGCGACGGCATGACGCCCAGCGCCTGAAGGGTGGCAAGCATCGTCGCGCCTTTCATCGGGCCGCCGTTGTCCGAATGCAAAATCACCTGGGCGGGCTGTATCGCTTCGCGCGCGCAGAGGTCCTTGAGGACTTCGCTGGCCAGCACGCTGCTTTCCTCGGCATACACCTGCCAGCCGACAATTTTGCGACTGAACACGTCGAGAAACAGATACAAGTAGAAGTACTGCCCACGAACCGTGGTCGGCAGATACGTGATGTCCCAGCTATACAATTGGTTCGGTGCATCGGCGCAAACCGAACGGGGTTTGCTGCGTGCCTGTGCCGGCCGTTCGCTGCGCCGGTGTGCGAGTTGCTTCTCGGCCTTCAGGACCCGGTAGAACGTCGATTCGGAGGCGATATAGCGTTGCTGGTCTGCCAGTCGAGGCACGATCTGGCTTGGCGGCAGATGACCGAATTCGGGCGAGTTCGCGATCGCCAGAAGCTCGGCGCGTTCGTCGGCAGAGAGCTTGTGACGCGGCGCGTGATGCCGTAACGAGCGCCCGTCCACCGCGTCAGGTTCGCCGCGCTGCCAGCGCTGAACCGTTCGAGCACTGAGCCCTAGAATGCTGCACGCACGCGCCTGGCGAGCCCCGGCCAGGGTCGCCTCGCTGATCAGGTCGATCAATGCCTTGCGCTCTTCAGGGACCGTCATTCGGCCTCGCCCCCGAACAGCGCACGGTGCTTTTTTTGCAGCACCAACAGCGCCGCAGCTTCAGCCAGCGCCTTCTCCTTGCGTTTGAGTTCGCGCTGCAGCTCGAAATTGGCCTGCTTCAGATCCCGGACTTCCGTGGCGCTCTCGCGCCGACTACCGGTTCCACCGACCGTGCAAAAATCCGCTCGCCACTGCGCGAGATGATGTGCGAACAGGCCGCGCTCGCGACACCAGCTGTTCAACGCTTCGTCGACCAACCCGTGGCTCTCCTGCAAGGCCATCAGCCGTTCTTCCAGCGACCAGTCTTCCGGACGTCTTGCGTGTTCGGAGCCCGAGCTCCGCTTCGCGGCGGCGGCGCCTCTCATCCACTTCCTTAACGTCAGTACGTTCACGTTCAATTCGTCGGCCACTGCTCCAACCGTTCGGGGGCCGCGCTGCAGGACCTTCGACAGCGCCTGTTCCTTAAATTCAACAGAATACGTTTGTTTCGCCTTCACCCTGTACCTCTGACTCTTCTCGATAAGAAAGTTCAGAGGCGACAACTAGTCTGACGCCGGGGGCAACAGCCCCAGCAACGCCTTGAAATCAACCGGCTTAACAAAGTGATGATGAAAGCCGGCAGCCAAGGCTTTTTGCTTGTCCTGGGGGAGTCCATATCCGGTGACGGCAATTAGGACCGTCTTCGCTGCTTCAGCCTTGCTGCGAAGGAGGCCAGCCAGCTGATAGCCGTCGATATCCGGAAGACCAATATCGAGCAGGCAAACGTCCGGGCGCCACCGTCCGGCGAGCTCAAGCGCCGTGGTCGCGTGCGACGCGTACTCGACGTCATTGCCCGCGGTTTCGACCAACATACCGAGGGCTTCCGATGCGTCAGTGTTGTCGTCGACAATGAGCACCTTCAGGCCCGCAAGCGAAGACGACCCGCGAGCCGCCTCCTTGTCGACGCGATGGACAACCGCATGGGTGACTTCGAGGCAGGGCAGACAGACAACGCACGTGCTGCCCTGCCCGGGGCCCCCGCTCCACGCGTAGACAGACCCGCCATGCGCTGTGACCAGGCTGCGTACGAGCGCCAAGCCAATGCCCAGTCCGCCCTGTGAGCGGTCGGCGCTGCGTTCCGCCTGGGCAAACAACTCGAACGCGCGCGCCGTGACCTCCGGGGTCATACCGATCCCATTGTCCGACACAACCAACTTGACGTGCCTGCGTTCGATGCCCACGCTGAATTCGATCGCGCCTCCTTCGGGCGTGTATTTCGCGGCATTGTTGAGCAGATTGGCCAGCACTTGCACCAGGCGCTTCTGGTCGCCACGCACGAGCGCGGCGTCCGGCGAGGTGTGGAGCGAAAGCCGGTGCTTTTTTCGCTCAATCACGGGCCGCACCTGCTCAATGGCATCCGCCGCCGCCCGATTCAGATCTAATACCTCGAATTGGTATTGGACGAGGCCTTGCGTGACGCGCGAGACGTCAAGCAGGTCATCGATCAAGCCCGTCATGTGCTTTGCCTGGCGAGCAATGATCGCACTGGCCTTACTCACCCGACGCTCATCGTTGGGGAAGGTCCGGATCAGATCCGCCGCGGAGGCAATGGGCGCCAGCGGGTTGCGCAGTTCGTGCGACAGCATCGCCAGAAACTCGTCTTTGCGTTTCCCGGCGACTAACAATTCCTCTTCGGCCGCTGTCCGTTCGGTGATATCCAACTGGGCCACGACCGCGCCCGTGATCTCGCCGTTTTCGTTGCGGACTGGTGCGCCGTTGCTCAACAGCACGCGACGGACGGGCGGTTCGTCGAAACTTTCGATTTCGAACACGTCACCGAACACCTCTTCACCACGCAGTGCTCTCGCCGTCGTCCAGTCGCCGAGCGTCAGAAGCTGTCCATGTCGCTCGGAGTGTCGGCCCAGCGAGCCTTCCACTTTCCCAAATCATCGAGCTGGGTGCGGTCCGGGTGATGCTCGCCCCACAGTTGCGCAAAGGTTCGATTCTCACGTTCAATGGCGCCATGGCGGTCGCTGACGACGATGCCGACCGGCGCCACCTCGAGCAGCGCGTCAAGGCGGCGAGTGGCCGCTTCCGCTAAGAGCGCTGCCGCGCGGGCGCTGCGCTCGCTGCGCGCCAATCGCAGTTGCGCATCGCGCTGCTCGGTTATATCCGAGAACAGGATGGCCACCTGATTCGGCTGAGAGGCGTCGAGGCGAAATGCATGCACGTCGTACCACCGTTTGAGCGCCGCCGCTTCGTTCTGAAAGTGCACCGGGATGCCCGTTCGCGCAACCTGAGCGTAAGCGTCGAACCAGTGCCGCTCATGCTCGGGCACCAGTTCCAGCATGGTTCGCCCGGTTGCATCAACCAACCCCGTGTTCGCCTCAAACGCGGGGTTCACCGTCAGAAACCGATAGTCCGCCGCCCTTCCGTCCCCATCGAATAGCATCTCTATGATGCAAAAGCCCTGCGTAGTTTGCTCTAACAACGTTTGGTATCGGCGTTCGCTGTCGGGGAGTGTCGCATCAGGCGCCGTGTTTGGCACTTCCGGCGAAACGGTGAACGTCTGACGGATGCAGACAAGTTCGCCGCATTGGTCATGCACTGGCGCGTGCTCGACGCTCCAGTCGTGAGTCTCATTGTTTTGCGCGGCAACTTCGGCAGGCCACGAGAGTTGGCTGGCGGCGACAACGACACGGTTCGGCCGGCCGCTCGCGGTTGCGAGCGAAATGGAATGACGTAACGCTTCACGCGTCGATGCGCGATCGGCAGGCGCTAATTGAGGAAGCTTGAAAAGACCGGCGCCGACGATCTGGCTTGCCTGGATCGAAAACGCCTGTGCAAACGCATCGGTCACGGCGAGCACGACGGCATCGATATCCGTGGATAGAAGCAGGCAGGCAGCGGGGAAAGTGCGGAAGGCGTTCTGGTAGACGGATAGAGAAGTCACTTCGTCAGGTTCGCTCATGTTGTGAGTGTGGGCCGAGAACGCAGGCCGGCGTCTGTGATCGCGGGGGGCACGACCTAGCCCCGGTCAGGCCCTGCAGGCTTCGTTTCGACGCGGCCGGGGACGGCGGACATCATCACCCCTGCCAAGCAAACTACGGTCCGTCGGCGCCGGGGCCCGCCGGCCCCACCTCGGTCAAGCACGAGTATGTCGAGGGCGAGCGGTCCGTCACTCCGCTTCATCCGCGTAATAGCGGGCCGCCGCCTCGAGCATGCGGCGTCGTTCAGCCCGCACATAAATCGACGTCGTCTGCAACGACGCGTGACCGAGAATGGCTTGGACCACATCGGTCGGCATTTCTCGTGCGACCGCGCGTGTGCCGAACGTGTGCCTGAAAGCATGCGCCGACGTGTTCGCCAACTGCACCAGGTCGTCGGTGCTGAAGTCGGCCAGCGCGGCACTCTCCCTGGCGAGCCGTTGCACCGCCGTTTTCACGAGCCGCCCGAATGCATCGACGGTGTACGGCCCTTCCTCCGTCGGGGCATCGTGCCGCCCGAGCGCGGCTGGCGTGGCCGGGATCCATTGCGGCGCAATCAGCGGCCCCTGCGCGTGTGGCGCGTTGAAGTCGCGTCCGCGGTCGCGCCAGTGGGCGCGCAGCGCCGCGACGGTCGCGCCGCTGACCGGCACCGTGCGCTGTTTGCGGCGCTTACCGATGACGGTCAGTGTCCAGACGGTCGAACTGCCGCGCTTCGACTCGACCGAGTTCCGCAGCGTTGGTTGCGACGGTGAGCGGGGTATGGAACTGCGCGACGCGCGCCCATCGGCGGTCACCTCGGCGAGGCGCACATCTTCGCGACGCGCGAGCGCCGCTTCCGCCCGCCGCAGTCCAGAATCGCCCATCAGTAAGATCGCCGCCCGCGCGGCACGCCACTGTCGCGCCTCGTCGTCCGACTCCGGCACGCCACCCTTGAACCCGTCGCAGCGGGCATCGAGCGCCTGACGCACCCACGTCCATAAGCTCGCGGGCAGCGCCCGGTGGACTTGCACGGATAGTTCGCGTGTCACCGTCGCCGGTTCGTGCACCGCGCTCCACGGATTGCCGGCGAGATAGCGCACCTCCACCAGCCACGCGAACGCCGCGCGCAGCACGCGCACCGCATACGCCTGACTGTCGGCCGACAAACCCTCCGGCGCGAACGGGCGCCACCGCCCGCTGCTGCGGGGCCGCTTCGGTCCGGTGAACGACGCCAGCGGCGCCTGCAAAAAATCCTTGTACGCCTCGCAGTCCTCGACGGTCAGCGATGACAGCGCTTTGCGCCGCACCACCACGCTCCACAGAATCAGCCGCTCGAGTTCACGCGTGTACGCGCGCAAGGTGGTCGGCCGGTCGCGATAGCGGTGCAGATATGCGTGCACCGCGGCGAGATCGTGCTCGGCGCGAATGAACGCAAAACTCGCGGCGCGATTGAAACCGCTCGCCCCCGACAACTCGGCCGGCACCGCCAGGTGCTCGAACGGCGCGAGCCGCGGTTCGCCCGGATCGCCGCCGACCACGATCACGCGATCGTCGCCCTTCCCTTCGCTCGCGCTTGTTGGCGCCAGGGATGTCGTGTCGACGTCGGCGTCGACCTTGCCGCCCAGTGTCGCCTCATGCCGCCGCAGCCACGCGACGATCGTCCGCGCGCGCAACGCGCCGATGCGCGGCACCGAGCGCCACCAGCTGCCGCCGCGGGCATTGCAGTAGTCGATCAGCGCGCCGAGCGTGCCGATGCCCTCTCCGTTGAGACGCTGCGCGATCAATGGCCGGAACCATAGGTGCACCGCGTGCGCAGGAAGCGGCACCGCCGCGGCGAGGGTCGATGCCTGCTCGACCATGCGCAGGGTCATCGCGGTGAGCTTCGCGCTGCCGTGCTGTCTGATCGACGCCTTCAGGTGGTCGGCCAGCACCGGCGAGCCGTGCCGTAACGCCAGCTGCACCAAGTCATCGCGCATGGTGCGCAGATACCGCTCCATCGCGTCGGCGCTCGCCGCGTGCGGCGCGTACTCGGGATCGTAGTAAAGCCGCGCGATGGTGGCTGCCGGCAGGCGTTGCACGAACGCACGCAGCGCGGTGAAGTCGGTGCGCGTGTAGGTGCGCGGCGGAGGCAAGGTCAGCTGTTGCGGTTGATTGGCCATTGCGGTGCGCTTACTGATTCGTCCATGGAAGCCACGGGCTTCCCCCATGGGGCTCGTCGGGTGAGTCTTTTCAGGGGCGGACGGTGAGCTTAGCCGGGCGACGCGTCCCGTCCGACGGCGAACAGCCGCTGGTCCCATACCACCGGCTGCGGCGCGGACACCACCAGGCGCGCCGCATCCGGATGCGCCGGATTCACCACCGCATTGCATTCCGCCCGCGCGACCACCGACGGCACAATCAAAATCGCCGAGCGCGCCTCGTCGATCCAGCGGTCGCCGAAGCGTCGCGCGACCTGCGCATCCGGTGCGTCCCAGCCCATCGGCAGATCGTCGCTCTCCACCCGCTCGATGGGCACGTCCTCGGACACCTGGGCTGCAACCCACACATGATGCTTGGGGACTTTGCCGATCCGCGCGTGTACCAGCACCTCGAGCATCGCCCCCGCGAAGTTCAGCGCGCCGTAAATCACCGGCCGACCCGGACTGTTGAAGCGGCCGCCGACCAGCATCGCGCCGGTGCCGCTCCACACCGGATGACGGCTATCGGCGATTCTAAAAATCCGCATTAGACCGGCGCCTCGGCTTGATCGTCGACGCTACTCATATTGAGCGTCATGCGGGCAGCCCATAAAACAGCTTCCACAGCAGCTCCTCGACGCGCCGCGCGCCCAGTTCGGTCAGCGCGACCTCGACCGGGGTGCGCCCTTCGAGCAGCGGGTGCGCGGTGTTCAAGAACTCGCGCGTATCCGCCTCGTCATCCCACACGTAGCGGGCGGTCGCGACGATCCGGGCGAGCCGCTCGGTCTTTTCCGACTCGTCGGGACTGAGCTTGTCGCGGCGGCGTTTAAACGTCGCTTCCGGCACGATGCGGGCGAGCAGCGCGCGCCGTTCCTCGGCGCTGCGCGTCGCGTGCTCCACGCCTTCCTTGAGCGCGGACTTCGGCAGCCCCTCGCGCACCTGCGCGTCGAGCTCGGCGACCGAGTGCGGAATGGACGGCAGCGCCATCACCGCGGCAATTTGTTCGGGCGACACCAGCAGCATGGCGGTCTCCTTGGTTCACTTGAACCTTCATTATAGGCCAAATGATACCTCTACCCTAATAAAACGAAACGTAAAGCCGCCTACCCGCCATTCTAGCCATTAAATCGTTCACTGCTAATAATAATTAGCAGACAAGGCATCTTCCATTATTGGGTCGCTTTTGGTATCGGGCGGTGACTCTTAAGCCTCCGCCCCGCCCTACCAGCGCCCCGGGCGACCGCTCAGATCGCCAGGACGCCGTGGCTTACGCCGGCTTGATGTTCGACGCCTGCTTGCCCTTTGGCCCCATCTTCTCGTCGTAGGTCACCTTCTGGCCTTCGGCGAGTGTTTTAAAGCCTTCGGCGCGGACTTCCGAGAAGTGCGCGAACAGATCGTCACCGCCGCCGTCCGGTGTGATGAAGCCAAAACCCTTTGCATCGTTGAACCACTTGACCGTACCGGTTGCCATTTGTGTTTGACCCAAGAAAGAATTGAAGACGGCGCCCGCCATATCGCGAGCGCGGGTGCCTATCTTGATCGTGGGCCTCGTGCGAGGCAACCCGGTATATCCCCCGCAGAGATGACTGGCAAACGAACCTAACCGGTGCGCACGCGTTGGCCTAGCCTGATACCCACGCGTTATCAGGCTTAAACAGCTTGTCTCGATCAGGAAGCTTTCCGAAGCAAAAAGGCGACCGGCGGAGCCCTCAGCCCTGCCCTATGACGGTCTTAGTACAGCCAGAAGGTAGGATAAATCCGACTCTGGCAGTTAGTCGCCCATGACACGTGATAACTCAACGCGTGGATTTACGTCCAGCACGGACGGTGGATCGACCACCATGTGCACGCCTAAAGCGGCGTTGACATCGCCGTGACTGTGCGGCGCCGGAGAGGATCAAAGGGCCGTGCGGGACGGCCTGGCGTGCGTCCGATGCGCATCGACGTCACGCCGCTGGACACGGGCGAGCCGCCCACTCGAAGTGGCGCCCAGCCGCTGACGGTGGCGCATGAACAGCGCTGCTGGCCGTGGGCGGATCGACACGTTGGCTCAGCCGGTGCGCTGATCCGCGCGCAGGAGGACCGCCTCGGGACGCTCGGGTGCAAAGGACACGATGCGTTGCGGGCCACATTTTTGTTGGGTATTTACGCGAGACCTTCAGACGATGGCCCCGCACACCGCCAGTTGATTGTCAAACAAATCGAGCGCTTGAGACGAAGGCGACAAAGATCCGAGCGGGTCGATCATCGACGATCATCCCGCTGCATCCGTCTCAGTGCAGCGGACCCATGCCTGCTAGATTCCCGCTTCATTGCCTATAAGGGCTTGACGAGCCGAACGTCGCTGGGCAAGTTTTCGGCCGGCGGGTTCCGTCGGCCCCCATGCTGTTCCAGACACTCCCCGAAGAACGGACGGACCCGTGGCAACGCAGTGCAGTCAAGAAACCCAATGCCGCCGCACCCTACGGTTCTCCGTCCCGACGGACGCTTGGCGGACCATTACATCGACGCCAACGGCGCCCTCGACAAAGTGCGCGATGGCGCGTCGCCCGGGCGGTCAACGCCGCTGCGATCGACGGCTTGGGCGTGGTTCCAACGCGCTTTGACGTCGCGCCGCGAAGCTCTGCTGAGCCGCCCAGCCAGAAAAGCGACGCCTATCCGCTGACCCTCGCCTCTGAACAACGCATGCTGGCTTGGCGAATCGAGACATCGGCGCGGCAATGCGCTCATCCACGCGCAGGAGGACCGCCTGACGACGCTTGTCCGCGACGGACACTACAGGGCGCGGCGACACCGATTGTTGAGGTTCACAGAAATGCCTGCGAAGCGGGGCGAACGCCCGTAACCGACGCTCCTGCCAAGCTAAGCTTATTCGGCAGCCGCGAAGCCAAAACCTGGTTACCGCCGCGTTTTGATGCTCAACCCGCCTAAGGCCTTCGCCACCTGCCGTTGCTGGCCCCAGGAGCAACGCAGGGACGCCTGTTACGCGCTCGATGTAGCCTGGCAATCCCCCGAACGATTTCTTTGTTACCAGGTGGGACCTCGCCATCGGGAAGTCTAGCCGAGAAGCGACCTGCTTCATTGCGGCAATCGCGTTTGCGGTGACGGTTAAGCTGTCGCTGTAGGCAGTCGGACTAGCATGCTTCGCGCGTTCGGCGATTGATATAGCAGATTGGTAGTTGCATGTCGGCATGCTCTCTCGGAAGCAGCTGACACCGTCAATTAGCGGGATGGGTGCCCCGTCGTAGACGATGGAGCGAGGGATGGGGACGTTGCTGCCGGCATCGAGCGGATTCGTCACCGCCGGCGATCGTCACAGCGACCAATTACCGGCCGAGGAAAGCAGATCAAAGAGTGGAGCAGTCCGCCCATCGACCAGCGCGCGAAAATTTTTCGGTACCCGCAGCGTAGGGGATGCGGACGAAAGAGCGTTTCTGCTTCAAGTCGCGCGGCGACTAGCTCACCCGGGTGAGCTCTCAGACTGTAGTGATGCCAGGAAAGCGCGAAGCGATTCCAATTTTTCTGGCCCTAGGGTTGACTTATCAATGTCAATGGTTGCCTTCTTGTCCGTCTCATTCCAAGTGCCGAACGAAAAGTTCACCCGGGTGAACTTCTGGGCGCTTCGATTGATAAGGGCTTCGTAAATCGCCTTTGGCGGAAGAGACTTGCCTGCGACTGCTTTCGCTGCACTTATAACCGCGGCGGAATCAACATCAATGACCTGCCGTAACTTTTCAGCCCACTTCGGCTGGATATCGCTTGGCGACCGAAACGCATCCACAACAGCATCAGGCAGTTCAGCAAGTGCGCTGTACCGGCTCATCAAACTTTTGGTTTTCCCCAGTACGGCTGCGATCTCCGACCAGTTTCGGTAGAGTTTGAGATCAATCCCTCGTCTGTAATGCATGGCGAGTTCATACGCCGACAGGTCTTTTCGCTGTTCGTTTTCCCTGCTCATCTCTTCGAAGAGATCCTTGTCGGACATGTCCTCCTGAATCATTGCCAGGACCGGTAGTCCAAGTTCCAAGCACGCTCGATGTCGTCTGTGTCCAAACACAACTTCGTAGTTCGGGCCGATTCGTCTCACCTTGATTGGCTGTACGTTTCCGCCCGCGCTCAAGATCTCTTGCTTGAATGTTTCGAATGAAGGTCCTTCAAACGAACCCTCGATTCGATTGGCAAACTTCGACGCTTTGATCGAATCTGCTGTGAGTTTCCGTGTCGGGAGCGCACCATCATGAAGCGCAAGTCTCCTTTGTGCCTCGCTCAGGTCCCTTTCGACCTTTTCGAGTTCTCCCGTGAAATCCGTGACTCTGTTCATTGCGATTCGCGGCGTTCTACGCTCCAAACGTGGCATGAGTGCCGGATCCAAGGCCGCAGCGGCGAGTCGGGCCGCCTCCTCTTTCTTACTTGTCATCAGCTAACTCCTCAATTAACCCAGACACGCCTGATTTGAGCCTCTACTTGGTCGACGGCTGCGTCATAGGCAACTCGCGCCGTCTGATATGTCTTGGCACTACCCGTGTACCTGGTTATGTCATAGACCGTAGAAAACTTCGTCCCGGACGAGCTCGATACAACTGTCTTCGGAATTTCGCCTGTCATTAGCTTGTCCCCGTACGCCACTTTTACCCATTCCCTCACCACGCTTTCGTTCACATTTCCCTGCCCCTCGGTCATGCAAAGCAGCACGTCGATAAATTTCCACGTCTTTTCAGCACCCGCTTGCTCGGCAATCGAAGAAGCTAAACCCGAAAAAAGAGTCCAGAACTGGCTCGAACTGGCGAAGTCCATGCCGCGAGGTGGTATCGGCATGATTAGCCCGTCAGCAGCGAAGAAGGCGTTCAAAGACAAGTAGGAAAGCGTTGGAGAGGTGTCAATTAGAATGACGTCATACTCCGCTCGAAGGTCCTGCAATCCTTTGTTCAGCACGTCATAGAACCGAAAATCGGGCTCACGCTTCGACTGTCGACTTGGGATGTGAAACTCCGCTGCGAAGGCGACTGGACTACAACCGACGACGTCCAGTCCATCCCAGTAGGTCGGCTTGACTGCATACTGGAGCGACAGCTCATCCCCAGCGCATAACGGCAAAATAGTGTCTTCCTCTTGAACTTGAGTATCTGGCAGGTAACCGCATAGGCTCGTAAGCGACCCCTGCGGGTCCAAATCTATGCACAACACCCGGTACCCAAGAAGCGACAGCCCTTGTGCCATACACATTGTCGTAGTCGTTTTACTTACACCGCCTTTGCTGTTCCCGGTCGTTACGACTACCGCCCGGTCATCTGGTCCTCGCGTATACGACCGCCCGTAAGCACGTGCCCAGCGCCGCGCCTCGGCCAACGTGAAATCGCGACGGGATTTGTTTATTTCCTTGCCGGCGGGAAGATCCCCCTTTGCGACCCGTCTCATGAGGGCGCTGCGATCGATGCGGCAAAGAGCAGCAAGTTGGGCGACGGAGAAAGTAGGGGGCTTTTTGATGTAATCCGGCGAAAAAATGCTATTCCGAACACGCTCTACAACGTCCGCTACGCGATTGGCCTGATCCTCGATGTCATCGATCGTGTATTCAGGGCGCAAAGGATCAATCATTGTCCGTCCGATTAGAAATTGTTGTTATACTCGAAAAAAGTAATCGGCAATAGAATACCTGATCGACGCCGAGGAACAAAGCAAATGACAAAGAAAACGCCGAGTTTGATTTCCTCCGAATTTCTTGAATCCCCAGCTACGACCGAGAAGGTAGCGGCCAAGGAGACAGCTCTCGAGATCGTCGCAAGGCTAGAGAAATCCCTCGCCGGGCGGAAGAGCGCAAATCAACAGTCGCCACGACCACCGACTCGTGTCCAGATTCCGCTATGGTCGGAAGACCATCGGCCCGTGCTGCACGATCTGGTTCGGTCCGCGCTCTTCACCTGCGGGCAAAGGGATGCACGTATGGATCTCAAGGCGAAGCCGATCTGTGCGCTAGAACACATCAAGATCACGTACACAGGAGAGGAACTGCGCCAGCGCGACTATGACGTCTACTTGCAGATCCTCCATTTGTCTCGCGGTGCCACTGTTGACAATCGACAGGAGTGGGTCGAGTTCGAGGCCCGTTCTCTCATAAAGATGCTGGGCTGGACTCAAAACTCTCGCAGCCTCGTAGAACTGCGGGAAACCATACGTCGATTAACGGCGTGCGCGCTGGAAGTAACTCGCTCCCGCACGAAAAGCAGCGCTCCCGTGGTCTATGGCGGACCACTCCTGCTGAAATACGCCGGTGCGCAAGAGGGCGGTTTTGACGAAGTGACCTTTTGGAAGGTGCAGATAAACAGCGAGGTCGCAGCACAGCTCAAACCTGGGGATTACACACGTATCGATTGGCAAATCAGGACCAAGCTTTCTCCTTTGGAGAAGTGGCTGCATGCCTTCTACTCGACCAATCAACATCCGTATCCGATGAAGGTCGAGACAATACACAAGCTATGTGGATCTCGTATGGCTGAGGTCAAATTTTTCCGCCGCGCGATCAAAGCCGCACTAGACCGCTTGACGGAAGTAGGGTTCCTTTCGTCTTGGGAATTGGACGAAACTGACAAGGTAAGGGTGGTCCGCAGTCAAATGCTTACTGCCAACGCCGATAGGGTAGCGAGCGACGCGGGTCCGTTGACCCAAGGCTAACGCAACCGCAGTTCGACTTCAGTCAAATGATCACCAGCGCTTCAATCAACGGTGACCATTTGACTCGGAACAAGCTCGCCAGCAGCCCGGAGTCAAGTCGAATAGTCACCAACGGAGCGACGAACCGGCTTTTCGCCCGAAGCTGCAGCGGTCTGCAACGTAAAAAATACAAAAAAGTGCCAGTTTTGCCAGCATAAGGGATGAGAAGCGCATCATCCACAGAGCAATAGTCGAATGCTCACCGCTCTAAGTCAGATGCGCACCGATACAAGTCAAATGCTTACTCCAACTAGTCGGATACACACCCACTTTAGTCAAATAGCCACCGGTCGACCGGCGTAAACATCTGAATTTACTAGGAAACCCCGGTCGCTCGGACAGGTGCTAGAAGGTTTTAAGAAGGTTCTTAGCTCTTTCTTAGACAATCTCAGATACGAAGATTGAGCAATTCCTGCAAAGAGGGCGAACACATCGGTCACGGCACAAATAGGGGAGGACGCTTTCCCTGAAGAATTGATTGTCGTAATAGGCGCCGTATTCGTGTGTGCACAGCAAGAACCAACTCTGAAAGCCCGCGACCCACGCCGGTTACCTCGATCGCTGCCACGGGGTGCTAGCGTCTAGGTAAGGCTATCTGCACGGCCGCCCGTCAAGCACAAAGGCACCGTCTGCAACGCGGGCCCCGCTCTGGGCTGAGAGCCGCTTATCAAAGACAACAAGGATGGGCTCGAAGAAGCTTCACCGTTGTTTGCCGCTCGTGCGCGCATCGTCGGGAATTGCTCAAGGTGACGGCCGGAGCATTGCCAAGGCGTCGCCCTCTGTGGTCAGCGACCTTTGAACGTCTCACTCGGATAAGCGCTAAACGTTTCGGGCCCAAAGGCGGGCCGTTTGGCCGACTACCGTCAGAAAACCGCACTTCATCTCACGATCCGGAGCCACTCCCATTGCCGGCCTCAGCACGCGCCAATAGTTGAGAAGGCGACCATTTCAAGACTTCGCAAATCCGAAGAATGTTAAGGATCGTGACGTTCCGCTCGCCGCGTTCAATCTTTCCCATGTGACTGCGGTCGATGTGGGCCTCATGCGCGAGCACCTCTTGCGAAAGGCCGCGTTCCTTGCGCAGCGCGCGAATAGCCCGTCCTAGACCAATAAGATAGCCGGTGCCGTCACTAGCAGCTGAGATTCTTTTCATACCTCCATGGTCAAGATGCTATGCTTTTATGACCACGGTATTTAAGACCCATCCATGCAAACGAAACGTTTTGAGGTTGCACGCGGGACGGCGCGGTCTGCCACGTTTGACCTGCCACGGACCGATGTAGTGGCCTTATCGCGCGAGCTGAGCGCACGCGGACCGGAGGCTGCGCTGCCGCAGAACCTGAGCGACGTGCGATTGCGCGCGCTAGTTCGCGATATCGTCGCCAATGACGGGCTTCACGATCAGATGGCCGTGAAAATCCTGGCCCTGACTCTCGCCGCCGTGCAAAAGCCGGATTTGAAGTGGCAAGAGACGTGGGACGGCAACCACCTCTTCGAATCAGAACCCTTGTCGTCTTACCTTCGAAGCTATCAGCTCGCTCTCATCTCGGAGTTTGTTGATCGGCAGGTTGGTGTGCATGGCGCGGAATACGCCGTGGATAACTTTTTCGATCAAGTAAAGGCTAGCCGCCGGAACATGAATACGGTTTGAAGCGCGGCCGGCGAATCCCGAGCGAAGAAGAACGGCAGGGCCGCGCCATCGATCAGTAGTCCAGTTGCAATCACGAAGGGCCATGGAGAACGAAGTCATGCTCGAAAACAATCCACCGCCGCTGACGATCGCGTCGCGGGTTCTTTCACCCGAAACGCTTGCCGCACTTCGTCGCTCAGAGATGGCTCCGGAAATCTGGACAGTCGGTTAGGTGGAGTCGCTGGGTTTTGAGATAGGCATAATGCCTATAAAGGAAACCAGACGATGACGAAGAGAACCCGGCGCACGCACTCAGCGGCGTTCAAGGCGAAGGTGGCACTGGCAGCAGTACGCGGGGAGCGCACGCTCGCAGAATTGGCGCAGCAGTTTGAGGTTCATCCGAACCAGATCACGGAATGGAAGCGGCAGTTGCAGGAACGAGCGGCCGACGTGTTCGGCGCGACGAGCTCGCCCGTCAATGAGCCGCCGGTGGATCTGAAGACACTTCACGCAAAGATCGGCCAACTGGCGCTGGAGAATGATTTTTTGTCCGGCGCGCTCGGCAAGGCAGGCCTGCTGAGCGCAAAGAAATGATTGATCGTGCCCACCCCCTAGCGGTTTCGCGGCAGGTCGAGCTGGTCGGCATCAGCCGATCCAGTGCGTACTATGCGCCGCGCCCGGTGGGTGCCGCGGATCTGGCGCTCATGCGCCGTATCGACGAGTTGCACCTGGAGCATCCGTTTGCTGGCGCGCGCATGTTGATGCGCCTGCTCAAGCGAGAGGGCATAGTGGTCGGCCGCAAGCACGTCGGCACGTTGATGCGCAAAATGGGCATCGAAGCGCTGTATCGCAAGCCGAACTTGAGCCGCAAACATCTGGCCCACAAGATCTGGCCGTACCTGCTGCGCGATCGGAAGATCGAGCGCAGCAGTCAGGTGTACGCATTGGACACGACATACGTGCCTATGGCACACGGCTTCGTCTATCTCACAGCTGTGATCGATTGGGCCAGCCGCCGTGTTTTAGCGCACCGAGTCGCGATCACGATGGAAGCTGAGCATGCGGTGGCGGCGCTTGAAGAAGCATTCGCGAAATATGGATTGCCTGAGATCGTCAACACCGATCAAGGCAGCCAATTTACCAGTACAGTCTTCACCGACGCGGTCCTCTCGCGCGGAATCGCCCTGTCGATGGATGGCAAGGGAAGCTGGCGGGACAACGTTTTTATCGCCTCTTTTGAATTCTCAGTGGGTGGTTTGGCGGGTCAAGGGCGAGCGTAAGCTCGGCGCAGGGAACCCTTGAGGCGCACTGATTCGATAAGCTGAGTCATGGCTGGTTGCGGCAGAATGCTGCAACCAACCATGCAAGACGAAACGAACAATGACGAACCAACTGTTTGAAGCCGCTCTGGGAATCAAGGCCCCGTGGTATGTACAAAGCGTCGACTTTGATGCCGGCAAACGCCAGCTCACGATTGCCGTGGACTTCGTCGCGGGCAGCCGGTTCGGTTATGCCAGCGTCGCCGGCGAGCATCCGGTGCACGACACGCAAATCAAGCGTCTGCGCCATCTGAATTTCTTCCAGCACGAGTGCTATCTGGAAGTACGGGTGCCGCGCGTGCGCTTGCCGGACGGCTCGGTACGGTTGGTGGAACCTGATTGGGTCGGCCAACTCAGCGGCTTCACGTTGCTGTTCGAGGCGCTCGTGCTGATGCTCGCTCAGCAGATGCCGTTTGCTGCCGTGGCGCGCATCGTCAACTTGTCGTGGCACCGGGTTCACGCCATCTGCTCGCGCTATGTGGAACTGGCGCTCGCGTCGGCGGACCTGTCGGATGTGACGATGGTGGCGATTGACGAAACCTCGTACCGGCGCGGTCATGAGTATCTGACACTGGTTGCCGACATGCAGGCGCGGCGGGTCGTGTTCGTAACAACCGGCAAGGATGCCAGCACGATTGAACGCTTCGCCGCCTATCTGGGCCAACACGGCGGCAAGCCCGAGCAGGTCGGCTCGGTCAGCATCGACATGTCGCCGGCTTTCATCAAGGGCGTCGACGAACATCTACCCAATGCGCGGCTGACCTTCGACAAGTTTCACGTCGTCGCGCACGCGTCCAAGGCGCTCGATACAGTGCGTCGGCAACAACAGAAGGTCGACCCGGAACTTAAAGGCATGCGCTGGATACTGCTGAAAGACGCGAACAAACTCAATCTGGCCCAACTGACCGACCTCGAGGCGCTTATCAGTCAGTACACCACCAGCCGCACGGCCCGCGCCTGGCTGTATCGCGAGCAACTGCGTGAGATTCTCGAGCGCAAGCAAATCAATGTCGTCTCCGAAATGTTGCAACAGTGGTGCACCAACGTCATGCGCTCGAAGGTCGAACCAATGAAGGACGTGGTGCGATTGATTCGCCGGCACTTCGACGGCATCGTCGCCTGGACCCAGACCCGCCAGACCAACGGCTTCATCGAAGCCATCAACGGACTGTTTCAGGCCGCCAAACGCAAGGCACGCGGATACGCTCGCTTCGAAACCATGCGAACGGTCCTGTTTCTCATCGCAGGCAAACTGGACTTCTCCGCCTTCAACTCGCATGCCCGCTGAAGGCCGTTACCCACTCCGCTTTCAAAAGAGCCTTTTTATCGAACGACTGTGGCGCAGCGTGAAGTATGAAGAGATCTATTTGAAGGCCTACGAATCCGTCGGCCATGCACAGAAGTCCATCGCTAACTACCTCACCTGGTACAACAAACAAAGGCCTCATTCAAGTCTGTCGGACAAGACCCCAGATGAAGCCTACTTCGCGATGCTGCCCGCGATCAGAACGGCAGCGTGAGCACCCAGCGTTCCACTTAAAAATCGAAAAAGCTGTCCGAACGAACGGGGCCACCTCTCTCTCCCTATCACCTTGCGGCGTGGCGGATCGCCGATCGATGGGCGCTTGAGCAGCCCGAGGATTTGCGCGCGCTCGAGAGACAGGGCGAAATCTTTGTTCACGGCTTCCCGCTTTGCGAAGCGATCGTTGGGCAACTCACCGGGGATCGATTCACGTCAATTCGTTCGCCCAACTGCTGTAAATCGGGCGGACGAGTCGGACGACGAGGCCGACAACGACGGCGATAGACATTTAGACGGTGACGCGGACACACGAGGATGGACCGAAGCGTTGAACGCTTGACTAAGCCTGGACAAGCAGTAACGGCGTATACCGACTACTACTACTACTGCGTCGACGGGTAAGCGGACGACGACCGGAGCATCGAGGACGTTTGACGATGCACCGGCAACCGATGGTTGCGAATGCCAGCCGCACGGGAACAAAACCCACCTGGCAGCTACAACGGAAGCCCGATCGGACATGCCGCTCTCGCCCAAAGGCAACAGTCTGCGGTCGAAAGGAATGCCCTAAGCGCTCGACAATGGCGCATGGACGGCGTACCAGCAAGGACAATGGTTCGATGAGACGGCGTTCTTGCGGGCCGTGGACCTTGTCGGTGAGCGGGCTGAATGGATCGTTCTCCCAGACGTCGTGCAGGGCGGAATGGCGTCGCTGGAATTTTCGCTCGCGTGGAAAGAGCGTCCGCGCGAGATTCCGACGAAGCTGCTGATCGCCGTACCGGACGGCCTTCAGCTAGATGACGTGGCGCGGGAGCTTTGTCCAGCCGCGGGGATTTTTATCGGCGGTTCGACCGAATGGACGAGGCCACTGCGGGCGCATGGGATCATTGGCCCGCCGCCGCAATTGTCATCTTTACGTTGGACGGGTGAATACAGTTCGCCGGATCGTGATTTGCGCCGCCGCAGGCGCGAACGGCATCGACGATACGAGCGTCAGCCGCTACGCCAAGACCCTTTCGAAGCTTGACGCGGCATCGAGGCAAGATGATTTCTTTTCGACCGCCCACGAGAACGTTCGCGACGCCCAGCATGCTAGGTAGCGACGTCGACCTTTGCGCACTAATGAATTACGCCGCCCGATGCGTCAAAGGTTCACCGGCATTTTCACGAAATCTTTGCTTGTTCTACCTTTGGTGGGCGCGATCAGTCGCCCCACCGTCCGCAGAAGGTGGATTTGTCGAAACGCAAGGAAGCCTTTGAAGGGCTTCCCCGACACGTAGTAGACCATATCCCCCTCCCTTAGCTCCACGTCCTCCAGCAGTTCCGTTCGCTCATCTGTCGCGAGGCTAACTTCCTCGATTTGAGCCAACGTTCTCGCGCCTTCACTTTGGACATCGGGCGCAGCCCGGTGACTTTTTTCTGACGTCGGAAGCGCCGTCGACGGCTTTTCTTCGACGGCGGTTTCGGGCATCCCCCTCTCACTTCCAACCCGCGCCGGTTCGGACGCCGCCGCAGTCGGTGGCGGAACCGGCGCGGCCGGCGAAGCCGGTCGTGGGCTTTCCCGCCGTGGCAACGGCCGTTCCGCACGTCCGGATTCCGCTTTCGGCACCACCGGTGTGCCCGTCGACGGCATAGCCGTTTCGTGCTCCAAGATATTGATAAGCCTAGGCGCGGAGCGGGCTACTTTTGCTCTCCTTACGGCGATTGCGTCCCCGTGCGCGGTTCGGATCGCCACAGTCTGTGTGACTAACGCCTTGCGGGTCGCGGCTACTTTCTTTGCATGGCGAAGACTTTCTGCCGCTAGCTCAGCGTCAGTTTTAAGGTCGAAAAAGTACTGTCTCAAGGTGTGGACCGAGATGTGCCAGTCAGCCTCTTTCTGCAGAATCTCAGCCATTCGCTCAAAGCTCATTCCTTTTTGACGCGCCGCGACCAGGGTGTTTAGCAGCTGCGTTAGCGCTTCCCTGCCGCGAAATCTGTCGTCTGGCAGTTCGTTGTAGATCGCCTCCAGCAGCTTCTGTCGAGCGATCTCAATCTGGTCTTGGGTGATGCTCATTCGGGTCGACGACATAGCGTGCCTCTTTTTCTCCGTTCGAGTCGGCTGGTTAATAATCATATTATCATCATAACCTTCAGACGAATTCGTTTGTCGTGGCACCCTCCAGATCCTGCACTGAAAGTCCTTCTACGCAAGCTTGGATGAACTGGACCAATCGGTGATCTTTTGGGTAAGCGAAATGCAGCGCCGTCATGCGCTTCGCTTTGCAGGCAAGTTCACGGACGGCCTCATAGACGATTCCATAGATGGCTTCATAGACGCTTCGGCTCGGTACATCTAGGACAGGATATGGAATGTATCTACGCGACAAGTCGCGTAGATACACCGGATCGAAGCGCTCGGGGGCCTGCGGCCCCCGTCGCACCTCGACCCTTTCCGTCGAACTCAGGGCGTTGCCCCGAGACCCGTAGTGCGAGTGAGATTCAAAGAACAGAAAACAGCAATGAAAAAAGACAGCGAAGCGGGGAAAAGTGAGTCGGTCCGGCTGCGTCTGACGGCGCAAGACAAGGCCGCCATCGAAGCGAAGGCGCGGGACCGGAAGTTGACGGTGACGGAGTACCTCACGCGCGCGGGGCTGGGGCGCTCAATGCGTCAGCGCTCCGACGTCGATGCGATCAATCTGTTACGCGAGTGCGTGGACGAGCTCAAAGAAATGCACGTAAGCCTGCGCGGTGTACAGGAGGCTGAGCGTGCGTTGTCGCCGGCCAGCATGGAGCGTGCGATGGAAGCGGTGTGCGCCGCGATCCAGCGCGTCTGGCAGAGCGGGGACGACCGATGATTCCCAAAGTCGTGCCCAACCGCCGGGACGGCAAATCGTCGTTCCGTCAGCTGGCCGCCTATGTCACGCACGGCATCACCCAGTCCGGCGAGCCGCCGGAGAAGTACAGCTGGTCGACCCTCACGCAGTACATCACGAAAGAAAGCGTGCTGGACGCGCTGGGGGAGCAGGTCGAAAAAACGATTGGTGTCGAGATCAGCAATGTGTCGTCGCTCGCGAACGCGCCAGCGGAAATGTACGCCGTCGCGCAGCAGGCCCCGCGGGTAAAAGAACCGGTCTATCACTACATCCTGTCGTGGCCGGAACACGAGCGGCCGGCGACGCAGGACATTTTCGCCGCGGCCCGGCACACGCTCGCGGCGCTCGGTATGCAGGATCACCAGTACATCATCGCGATTCACGCCAACACCGACAATTTGCACGCGCACATCGAGGTCAATCGGATTCACCCCAAGACCTTTCGGGCCTTCGACCCCTATTACGATTACCTGACGCTGCATCGTGCCGCGCGCGAAGTCGAGATCCAGTACGGCTGGCATCACGATAACGGCGCGTTCAATGTGGAAGTTATTGCCGGCCAGAAGCACATCGTGCGCAACCTCGACTATCGCGATCCGGACCTGGCGCCCAGCCGTGCCGGTGCGCAACGCGCCGAGGTCTGGTCCGGTGAACAGTCGCTGGAGACGTGGTGCAAAGGCGAGCCGGCCGCAGACCTCAAGCGCGTGCTGAAAGACGAGGAAACCATAAGCTGGCAAGACGTGCATCGTGCGCTTACGCTACACGGGTTGGAGTTGCGCGACGCGGGTGGAGGAGGGCTGAGGGTCGCGGATGTGAGCGAGGCCGCTCTTGCCAAGCAGGGCAAGCCGCTGGCGGTCAGCGCGTCCGCGGCGTTTCGCTTTCTCCGGCGAACCGAACTGGAAACGCGTTTCGGACCCTTCGAGGCGCCCAACGCTGAGACGGTCATTGCACCCCGGCGGACCTATCGGCGCGACCCGGATAAACGCCTTGAGTCGCGGGTGGAACGCCGGGCGTTGCGCGATGCGCTGCATGCCCGCTTCAAGACCGAGGAAAAAGCCGCCCGCGAGTGGCAGGCAGAAGCGCGCCGGCAACTGGCGCCTTTTGTCGCCGAGGATCGCGAGCGACATCTGGCGCTCCTTGAGCGTCAGAAGCAATTGCGAGCCGCGATCCGTCGCGAGCCGTTGCTCAGCCCGGGTCAAAAGCAGCAGGCGTACATGGTTGCGAAAGTCTCGATGGCGCGCCGGCGCGCGCAACTGGTCGAGCAGATCCGCCGAGAGCGCGACGAGCGGCGCGCGCTGCTGCCGCCCATTCCGACCTGGCGGGAGTGGGTCGAGCAGCAGGCGCAGCTCGGTGACGAGGCAGCAATCAGCGCACTTCGGGGGATGGTCTATCAGGACGGCCGGAATCACAAGAAGAAGCTCGCCCGCGATGAAATCGATGCGCAGGTCCATGCAATCGGTCCAGCGCAGCCGCAACGCAGCGATCCTCAGTTGCGACACCTCGAGAATCTTGTCTGGTGGATCGCAAAAAACGGCCGGGTCACGTACCGGTTCCCGAGCGGCGAGGAAGCTTTTCGAGACGAGGGTGAGCGCGTTACCTACAGAAGGGCGGACGTGTCTGACGAAGCGTTGAGCTTGAGCCTGCGTTACAGCGCCGAGAAGTGGCCCGACGGCATTCGGGTCTACGGGGGCGATTTCGCGTTTAAGGCGCGGGTCGTACGCATGGCGGTCGAGCACGGCATCGCTGTTCGCAATATCGAATTGCGCGAGCTGGAGCGTCAGTTTCAGGCCGAGAGAGAGGCGATCCGCTCGGCGAAGAGTAAAGTACAACCGGCCCAACCCACGACCCTGACGCCGTCACTTGGTGCAGAAGCAAGCGATTCGGAGATCAAGCAGGCGATCCTTCAACAGCATCCGAACGCGACCATTTCGCACGCGAGCACGCACAACAAGCGTTATACCGGCCATATTCTTTGGGAGGACGCTCACTTCGTCGCACAGTCGGTCCGAGAGCACGAGTATGTGCTGCATGAGCGCAGCCTACTGGATGGTCAACCGATGAAGGATCAGCGGGTCATCATTCACTATCGCAGCGGCAGGGCGCTCGTCCAAGCCGCGAAGAGCCGCGACACCGGTCGAGACGATCGCTAGGAGCGTCGACGCATGCTACTTTTTTTAGATACGGAATATACCGGGGAAGGGCAGGCGGATCCGGGGCTGATCAGCCTGGGACTCGTTGCTGAAGATGGGCAACGCGAGTTCTACGTCGAGCTGGCCGACACCTGGCGGCCTGAAGACTGCAACGGGTTTGTCCTCCGCGAGGTGTTGCCGAGGCTGGACGGGTCACCACTGCCGATCACGCAGGCGCGCTTCCAACTCCGTGCCTGGTTCGCTTCGGCGCCGCGGTATGTCCAAGCGGCGTGCGATTCGCCAACTGATTTTCGCTTCCTTCTGCAACTGATCGGCGAACCCCGTCCCGAAAATCTGGATGGGCGGTATTTCGACCTGCGCCCGCTCATCGATACGACGGTCTACGACCGTGCGGTGTCGAGTTTTTATCAAACCAACGATGAGCGCATCCATCACGCACTGGTTGACGCGCGCGCCTATCGTCGAGGCTGGCTCGCGTGGATGGACTTACGAAAGTCCGGAGCACGCAGTTCAAAAGCCTGAGAAAAAGGTAACGCTTCGCTTGCCGCAAGGACGCAACTAATGGTCCCCCTTGACAACGCCTTGCGAAATGATGGTGTTGACATGGTTGACAACAGCGGCGCGCGTTGTCATCATTGTCAACATGAATGCAATCCGCCTCTTGAAACGCCGTGTCCCGGTCGATGAGCAGTCCTTTGCGGCCTTACTTGTCTGGAAGGTTCCGCAACCGGTCGAGGGCAGCGCACACTTCTACAAATATAGTGCCGCGTACATCGAGAGGAACGTATGCGTTCTTCGTTACGACAACGAACGCGGGAAGGGCGACCATAAGCATGTCGGTGAAGTCGAGACGCCCTATGCATTCACGACGCCGGAACAGCTTATGGCTGATTTCTGGTCAGACGTAGACCAATGGAGGGCAGCACAATGACCACGGTAACGCTCGGGATGGCCTCCCGCGACGACATCACCCGAAGTTTCGCAGCCGCAATGCGTGGCGAAGAACAGGGCGAATTCATCAGCTTCGCTACGCCCGAACTGTTGCTCAGGACTCTGACTCAGCTGCGCTGGGACATCCTCAAGAAGATGACAGGCGCGGGCGCAATGTCGATTCGAGAACTTGCCCGGCGCGTCGATCGCGATGTCCGCCGCGTGCATGATGACGTTCTCGCGCTAATCAATGTTGGCGTCCTGGAACGTTCGGACAACGGCGACATCATTTTTCCCTACGATGCTATCCACGTTGATTTCACGTTACAGGCCGAGGCGGCTTGAATGGTGTTAGACGTGGATGCGCTTCACCGAGATTAACCCCGTGATGATCTCGGAAGAGGCGTGGGCGCATCGGACAGCTACTCCAGTCCTTTCCTCCAAGCGCCATCGCTTGTGATGGCGTGCGAGTTCACCCCTTGCCCACCGGCGGCGCATCGCCTTCATCCGAGTGCGGCAGCAACCCAAGCTGACGCGCCGTCGCGTTGGGCAACCGTAGCAGCACCGTGCCGGCCTTGGCCCCCCAAACACTGTCAATCATCACGACGTCGGCTTGCACGCCTTCGAGTTCGAGGTAGACCACATCATCCTTCTCGAACGCCTCTTCGTAGAGATGCCAGGATGGCTCCGTCGCCTCACCGTGGTGATACCTGATAGATGTCTTGGTGCTCATGGGGCAGCTTAACAGGTTGCTGAAATACAGGTGCTTACGACGCAGCTTTGGTCTGTCGCCGCGGCCTTTGCCGCGATTTTTCGCAGTGTGCAATTTCAACGCGAATTCACCGTCTTTTTCGACGGTTTGAGGCCGATTGTTGGCCTCGTGACTACTCATTGCGCCACTATGGGCGGACTTGTCCCAGTGACCGCATGCGCACGAGGTTATAGGCGGCCATGTTCAACACGAACATCTGGTCAACCTTCTCCAAACTACGCACCATCACTTGGCGCATGCGCCCCACGGTCTTGGCCCACCCGAAGCCTTGTTCGATCAACTTGCGCTTTCGCTGCGAAATGGAATAGCCCAGGCTTGATGCAATCGCGTCGGCCACCGCTGAACGCCGCCCAGAAGTGTTTTGCGCAACGTGCGGGGTGACCTTCATTTGCTGGCAGGCTTCAATGAATTCCTGTGCGTCGTAACCCTTGTCTGCACCCAGCGTGATTTCTGCGTTCGCATCTTCTGCCGCTTGCCGCGCATCGTTGATCATGATCTTGGCCGCTTCACGCTCGGCATGCCCATCAGCGTGTGTCACGCGAGCGTTGACCACCAGGCCGTGCCGATTATCGGTCAGCGTATGGCCCATGTACCGCAATTGGCTGGCCGTTTTGCCTTTGCGATAGAGCCGCGCATCAGGATCAGTCTTGGACTGATGCGTCTCGTTGCTGCGCTTGCTGCCTTTGAAGTCGCCCGCGCTGCCGTCATCGTTGTCCTGATCGTCACGGTCCTTGCGCACGAAGCTCTTGTGGCCCGCCCACGCCTGAATCAAGGTGCCGTCCACGCTGAAGTGCTCACCTGAGAGCAGGTCCTTCTTCTCGGCAATGGCCACCACTTCGTTGAAGAATTTGATGACCGCGTCGTGCTTGATCAACCGCTCGCGGTTCTTCGTGAACACGGTGGGCACCCACACCACATCATCCATTGCCAAGCCGACGAACCAGCGAAACAGGAGGTTGTATTGCACCTGCTCCATCAATTGTCGCTCCGAGCGGACACTGTAGAGGATCTGAATCAGCATTGCCCGCAGCAGCTTCTCCGGCGCGATGCTCGGCCGTCCACCTTTTATGTCGACCTCGTACATCTCGGAGAACAGCCGATCCATCTTGGCGAGCGCTTCGTTCGCCATGACGCGAATCGAGCGCAGCGGATGCGACGCCGGAACGAAGTCGTCGAGCTTGCGAAAGGAAAACAAACTCTCAGTGAACGTGTCGGCGCCGCGCATGATCTCCGGGGGGGCAAGTTAGGTCCTTCTATCAACGCTTCAGGCACATCCCGCGATGACCTCTGCGATCAGTATTTCAGCGGCCTGTTAAGGATCGATGGACACAGCAGCCAGTTTATCGTTGACCAGACTGTCGTCCCACCAGTCCAACAACATATCAGCGAAGAGACGGCAGTTGCCTCAGCAAAAGCTCGGCCCTTGGCTCGGAAAGGCTGTGCGCCATTCGAAGTCAGAAGGCGTGAGGCACGACGACGTTGCGGAGTGAACGTCAGGTGGCTCAGTGCGGCCAGGACGAGTCGTTCACGCCGTTCGAAGTTCGGCCGCTCAATCGTCTGCACCTCACCGCGAAGCCGCCCTTTGTTCGATCAGTTCCGGCTGTCGATATTATATCGTGCACTCCCACGCGAGGCTTTCGCACGTGAACCGATCTTCCATTTTCTGGCGTCAGGGCGTGTATTCGGCTCTGTCAACTTGTCGAGACTGAGTCGGAAAGACGGCAAGAAAAAGCGTCCCTCAGAAGGCGCTGGACGGATTTCGGGTGACCCCGGTGAACTCGCGCCAGGCAACAAATCGCCCTTCGAGTTGTTTCCGATAGAGTGAAGCGCGCAGCAGATGCCGCTTGAGCGCGAAGTGTTGCCTGATCGGCCCGAAGCACGAGAGAAATTTCTGTGTGCGTTTCGGGTTGCGAAAGCCGCGCATACGCCGTTCGCGTTCGCGGGTCGGTTGTATGTGTGCGTTTCGGGTTGCGAAAGCCGCGCATACGCCGTTCGCGTTCGCGGGTCGGTTGGTGGCTGTTCTCCGCGCGGTTGTTCAGTCGGGCGGCCGCTTTGACGAACACGTGCTTCACGTTCGCAAGTTCGGGGATCTCCGCCTTTGCCGCCGGATAGCTGCGCAACTGATCGGTGACGATCTTGCGCGGTACCGGGCTCGAGCGCAGCACACGCTCGAAGAAGCGTTTGGCCGCGGCTTTGTCGCGCCGCTTTTGTAGCAAGATGTCGAGTTCCGCGCCGTGCTGGTCGACCGCGCGCCACAGCAGGTGCGGTTCGCCACGCAGCGTGACGAACATCTCGTCGAGGTGCCAGGTGCTACCCGGCTTGCGTCGCGCGGCTTTCACCCGGTGAGCGAAGCCGTTGCCAAACTTATCGCACCAGCATCGGATTGTCTCGTATGTCACGGTCACGCCGCGCTCGAAGAGCAGTTCCTCGATGTCGCGCAAGCTCAACTGAAAGCGGAAATACCAACGCACAGCGCAACTGATGACCTCGGCCGGGAAACGGTGACCGTGATAGAGCGATTTCGATTTCTTCATCGCATCATCTTACGTGACCGACCCAACAACCTGACAACGCCGTAGCGACCAGTCAATGAGGATAGCTGTGTAATGGCGACGCCGCGGTTATTCTGGCTGCGCGACAATCAGGATGAGAATGTGGTGGCGTGGAGGGTGATGACGGGGTTGATTGACGCGGGCTCGCTTTGCCTGCGAGCCGCGCGTCAATCAGGATGAGATTAGCGGGTTATTCGGTGAGATCGATGCCGTGCTGATGCTCTTGTGTAGCTGGCACGCCGACGTTCTTTGGTGTCGCTCGACTGGCCGGGCGCCCCGGTCCGTGCTGCTTGCGCTGCAGGGCAGTACGGCGACGGTAGCTTTCGACGTTCAACTCAAAGATGGTCGAGTGGTGGACCAAACGGTCGACGGCGGCCACTGTCATGGCTCGGTCGGGGAAGACCTTGTCCCATTCGCCAAACGGCTGGTTGGCTGTTATGCAAAGGGAACGTCGCTCATACCTGGCGCTGATGAGTTCGAACAGCACCGACGTCTCTGCCTGATCTTTGCTGACATAGGCGAAATCGTCCAGGATGACCAGGTCGAAGCGATCCAGCCGGTTGATGGCGGACTCCAGCGCGAGCTCGCGGCGAGCCACCTGCAACCGTTGCACGAGGTCGGTAGTGCGAGCGAAGAAGACCTTCCAGCCCTTCTCCAGCAGGCTTAGTCCGATCGCCGACGACAAATGCGATTTGCCCCCTCCGCTCGGCCCTAGAAGAATCAGGTTGGTGCCGTTACGCAACCAGCCGTCGCCCGCGCAAAGCGCCGAGACGTGCGCGCGCGACACCATCGGCACTGCGTCGAAATCGAAGTTCTCCAGTGTCTTGCCCGGTAGCAGTTTCGCGTCCCTGAGGTGACGTTCGACTCGGCGTCGATCGCGCTCGGCGATCTCGTGTTCGGCCAGGGCCATCAGCAGGCGTGCCGCTGGCCAGCCTTCCGTATCGGAGCGCTCGGCAAAGCTAGACCAGATCTGCTTGATGGCAGGCAGCCGCAAATCGTTGAGCAGCAACGACAGGCGTGTGGCGTCGATGTCGAGGCTCATGCCGTCACCTCCGTTGCCATATCAAGTAGGGCTTCGTAGTCGCTCAGCGGTGCCAGTTTGACGTTCACCTCCGGCATGCTGTTCGCGCGCTTCGCTTCGAAACGAGAACACAATGCGTCCAGGTCGGGTAACTGTCCATCGTCCAAGCACTGCTGCAGCGCCTGAGCCAGTTGCGCTTCGCAGTTGTGCTCATGGGCGAGGCCGAGTGAGATTGACCCGCCAAAACGGACACCTATCCTTTGGAAAAGGGGGTGCCAAAATGGGCAAGCATCGAGCACCGTACCCGGCGGAGTTCCGGGCTCACATAGTCGAGCTGGTGAAGGCGGGGCGAACACCCGAGGAGCTTGCGCGAGAGTTCGAGCCTAGTGTGCAGACGATAATCAACTGGGTGGCGCAGGCGGATATTGACGCCGGCGTGCGTCAGGAGGGGTTGACCACGGCTGAGCGCCAAGAGCTCTCCCGTTTGCGCCGCGAGAATCGGCAATTAAAGACGGAGCGCGACATTCTCTCTCACGCCGCAGCCTGGTTCGCCCGCGAGACAGGAGCCGTGTCCTCGAAGGATACGGATTCATGAGAGCAAACCAGGCCCGTTGGCCCATTGCTACGATGGCGCGGCTGCTGGGAGTCTCGACCAGCGGTTACTACGCGTGGCTGGTGCGGGAGCCATCAAGGCGGTCACGTAGCGATGCTCAGCTACTGACGCGCATTCGTACGCTGTATGCGAGTTCGCGAGGTACGTATGGGGCGCCGCGCATCCATGCGCAACTTGCGCGCGAGGGAGTGCACGTGGGACGCAAGCGAGTCGCGCGCCTGATGCGCATCGCGGACCTACGGGGAGCAAGCCGACGGCGCTGGCCCCGTACAACGCGCCAGCGTGCGGGGGCACGGCGTGCGCCGGACCTCGTGCGCCGGCACTTCAATGCTGAAGGGCCCAACATACTGTGGGTCGCAGATGCCACCTACATTCCGACGACAGAAGGCTTTCTCTATCTGGCCGTGGTGCTTGATGTCTTCAGCCGGCGCATCGTCGGCTGGGCAATGTCGAACCACTTGTACACCGAACTGATGTTGCGCGCGCTCGACATGGCCCTCCAGCAGCGACGTCATGAGGGTGTGATTTTGCATTCCGACCAGGGGGCCCAATACACATCCATTGCCTTTGGAAAACGCTGCCGCGAAGCCGGCGTGCAACCGTCGATGGGTACAGCCGGCGACGCGTACGACAATGCGATGTGCGAATCCTTCTTTGGGACGCTTGAAGCAGAGCTCCTGGCGCGCGAACACTTCGCGACCCATGAACAAGCACGGAGGCGCATCTTCTCCTTCTTGGAAGGCTGGTACAACGTACGCCGCCTGCATAGCAGCATCGGCTATTGTTCACCGCTCGAATTCGAAAACCTGAGCGCGAAGACAAAAACCGCATCACCCTGCGAGTTGCCCACCGACGGGCAGCGTCGCGGTCGTGAGAAGCGACCCGCTGCCCATCCGTGGACAACCCGCAACTCAACGCTTAACGGAGGCCGGGCCACGACAAATCTTTAACTGCAAATCTGTCCGTCGGAGCGGGTCAATCTCAGAGCAGTTCAACCATGGTTCTGCATGCTTGGCGCTGCGCAAGCTGCTCAAGCAGGCGATCGAAGGTCAATCGATACGCCTCGCGCGGAAAGATCTGATCGCGGTAGACTAGGTTGAGCAGCGCCATGGGCTTGCGGCGCAGCGCGTGGATGACGTGCCGGTAGTTGATTACGTGACCGTGCTTGCCGTTGGGACCTGCGCGGCCGCGCTGCAATGTCATGAGGGCCGTGCCGCCCAGAAACAGTTCCAGCCGGTCGTCGTACAGCCGTACGCGCAGGTGATGGCCGATCAACCGTGACGGGACGGTATAAAACACCTTGCGCAGTACGAAGCCGCAGGTGGTCGTGACATACACGCGCGTTTCCTCGTAGTCGCACGTACGCTGGACCGGAAGCGGCTGAAGCAGTGCCCGCTCGAGCTCAATGCGTTTGCCGTTACGCGCGTTGATTCGACCGACGATCTCGTCGATAAAGCGGCGATAGGAATCGAGATTGTCGAAGTCGTGACTGCCGCGCAGAAGCAACGCATCACGCACTGCGCTCTTAAGGTGGCCATGAGGGCTCTCGATGGAGCCGTTCTCGTGGGCAACGCCACGATTGTTGCGTGTGGGCTGCATGCCGTAGTGGGCACACAGAGCGTCATAACGCGTGGTCAGATCCTTGCGCGCGTCGGCATCGAGATTGCGGAACGCCGCCGACAGGCTGTCGCTGCGGTGCTCGCGCGGCGCGCCCCCGAGTGCCCAGATGGCATTCTGCAGCCCTTCAGCCAGCGCGACAAAGCTCTCGCCGCCGAGAATGACGTGAGCGTGCTCGAAGCCCGAGCAGGCCAGCCGGAAGTGATAGAGGCGGTGGTCAAGCGCGAGACCCGCCACGGTAATGCTTAGGCTGTCCATCTCGGTGAAGTCGGACAACCCAAGACGACCGGGTTCGTGTACTTGACGGAACATAACGTCATGCTCCTCGCCATGGAGTGCACGCCAGTCGCGAATACGGCGCTCCAGAGTGCGGCGCACGTTGCCCGGGAGGTCGGGATGGCGCCGAAGCATCTCGTCCAGCACGGCTATCGGTCGAATGCCGGGAGCGGACTGGAGCAGCGGCACGATCTCGGTGTCGAAGATTGCCGCCAAGGGATCGGGACGACGACGCGCACGTGGCGCCTTCTTCTGTGATGGCAGTCGCCGGTCCTGATCGATGCGATACCCCGTGGCGGCGCTGAACCCGGCGCGCGCAGCCGCTTGAGCCGGTCCTTCCTTGAGTCTGTACTTCATGTAGAGCCTCATCTGATGGTCGTTGATGTGTCGGCCGGGCAACGCAGCCTCCGTTCGCTACACGAAAGAGCTGTTCATACCCGATTTACCGCGACCACCGATAAAGCGCCCCGGCAGCGGGGCGGACTCCTCGGCGCGGCGTTGCGGCAGCGGTTCCAGGCTACGCCCTTCACCGCTGCCGCAACGCCAGTACTCTCATCCTGATTGACGCGCTGCTCTCATGTTGTTTGACGCGCGGCACGGCAGGTACGCGCGTTTGGCTCGTGGCCGGCGTGACAGATATGCGCTGCGGCTTCCAGGGGCTGGCCGCGAAAGTGCAGACGGCGCTCGAAGAGAATCCGCTGGGCGGCAACGTATTTATCTTCCGCGGCCGCCGCGGCGATCTCGTGAAGCTGCTTTGGGCGACCGACGATGGGCTCTGGCTGCTCGCAAAACGATTGGAGCGAGGCCGGTTTATCTGGCCCCAGGCCGACGGTGGAAAAATCCATCTGTCGAGCGCACAGCTGTCGATGCTCCTCGAAGGCATCGACTGGCGACACCCGCAACGCACCGCTGCTCTGTCGATGTTGTAAACCACATCGAAGGCTCGTAAACTGCGACGCATGTCCCAATCTGCGCCGCTTCCCACCACCGTCGCGGAGCTCCAGGCTCTGGTGCTCGAGCAGCAGGCGTCGATCGAGAACATGGTGCGGGAGATCGCCGCACGGGACGACCAAATCGAACGCCTGAAGGCGCAGATCGACAAGCTCAGGCGGATGTACTTCGGGAGCAAGTCCGAGAAACTGGCCCGGCAGATCGATAAACTCGAGGCGCAGCTGGAAGACCTGACGGCCGGTCAGGGCGCTGCCGAGACGCGAAAGCACCAAGAGAAGACATCGACGGCGCCGCCCGGTCGAGCGCCCACGCGAGAGCCGCTGCCGCCGCACTTGCCACGCGATGAAATCGAACTCACGCCGAATCCGGCTTGCCCCAAGTGTGCGACAACGATGCAGCAACTCGGCGAGGATGTCTCCGAGCAGCTCGCGCGCGTGGCGGCTGCGTTTAAAGTGATCCGCACGATCCGTCACAAGCTGTGCTGTCCTGACTGCGGCCACATCGAACAGCCCGCGATGCCCAGCCTGCCCATCGAGCACAGCATCGCGCATCCGAGCCTGCTGGCCGACATTGCGGTATCGAAGTTCGCAGATCACCAACCGCTGTACCGCCAATCGGAGATTGCGGCACGCGACGGCGTCACGTTGGATCGGGCCAGTATGGGCCGCTGGATCGGGCAGATCGCCGAGCTCTGCGGACCGCTTGTCGGAAATTTTCAAGCTAGTTGTCGCCTCAACGAATAATTTCAGGCTGCCTTTCTCTCCTGGTTAGGGCGTCGTGGGGTACCGCCCTGGTTATCGATTCGATCCGGGTTCAGGTGCACAGCATCGACGCGTTGCCAGTTGCGCGTTGGGCCTTTCCACCGAAGCGGATTGCGTTGCCGGGCGTACTCGTAGAGCGCCGCGCGTCGATCCAGAATGTCCTGATCGAGGTTGGCATGACGCTGCGCCGGCGTGACGAACCGGATCGCGCTGTGACGATGCTCCTCGTTGTACCAGCGCACCAGTGCGCCCACCCACGTGCGCGCGGCAAACAGGGTATCGAATGCCTTGAGCGGATAAGCAGGTCGATACTTTAGGGTCTTGAACAACGACTCGGAGTAAGGGTTGTCGTTGCTCACGCCCGGGCGACTCAGCGACGGCATGACGCCCAGCGCCTGAAGGGTGGCAAGCATCGTCGCGCCTTTCATCGGGCCGCCGTTGTCCGAATGCAAAATCACCTGGGCGGGCTGTATCGCTTCGCGCGCGCAGAGGTCCTTGAGGACTTCGCTGGCCAGCACGCTGCTTTCCTCGGCATACACCTGCCAGCCGACAATTTTGCGACTGAACACGTCGAGAAACAGATACAAGTAGAAGTACTGCCCACGAACCGTGGTCGGCAGATACGTGATGTCCCAGCTATACAATTGGTTCGGTGCATCGGCGCAAACCGAACGGGGTTTGCTGCGTGCCTGTGCCGGCCGTTCGCTGCGCCGGTGTGCGAGTTGCTTCTCGGCCTTCAGGACCCGGTAGAACGTCGATTCGGAGGCGATATAGCGTTGCTGGTCTGCCAGTCGAGGCACGATCTGGCTTGGCGGCAGATGACCGAATTCGGGCGAGTTCGCGATCGCCAGAAGCTCGGCGCGTTCGTCGGCAGAGAGCTTGTGACGCGGCGCGTGATGCCGTAACGAGCGCCCGTCCACCGCGTCAGGTTCGCCGCGCTGCCAGCGCTGAACCGTTCGAGCACTGAGCCCTAGAATGCTGCACGCACGCGCCTGGCGAGCCCCGGCCAGGGTCGCCTCGCTGATCAGGTCGATCAATGCCTTGCGCTCTTCAGGGACCGTCATTCGGCCTCGCCCCCGAACAGCGCACGGTGCTTTTTTTGCAGCACCAACAGCGCCGCAGCTTCAGCCAGCGCCTTCTCCTTGCGTTTGAGTTCGCGCTGCAGCTCGAAATTGGCCTGCTTCAGATCCCGGACTTCCGTGGCGCTCTCGCGCCGACTACCGGTTCCACCGACCGTGCAAAAATCCGCTCGCCACTGCGCGAGATGATGTGCGAACAGGCCGCGCTCGCGACACCAGCTGTTCAACGCTTCGTCGACCAACCCGTGGCTCTCCTGCAAGGCCATCAGCCGTTCTTCCAGCGACCAGTCTTCCGGACGTCTTGCGTGTTCGGAGCCCGAGCTCCGCTTCGCGGCGGCGGCGCCTCTCATCCACTTCCTTAACGTCAGTACGTTCACGTTCAATTCGTCGGCCACTGCTCCAACCGTTCGGGGGCCGCGCTGCAGGACCTTCGACAGCGCCTGTTCCTTAAATTCAACAGAATACGTTTGTTTGTACGCGATCCACGAACGACGCCCCTCGGAGTAAGGTGGAGAGCGCGTGATGTGCGTCAGCAATGCGGGTCAGCGGAGATCTGCGGGCATCTTCCAAGGAAGCAGCGCGTCGTAGTCGTCAACGGTCCTCGCCAGAGGAAGACGTTGGAACAACCAGTGAAGGTAGCGATAGGGATCGATGCCCCCGGCTTTGCAGGTTTCGATCAGGCTGTAGAGGTTTGCACTTGCGTTCGCCCCCGCTACGGTGTCGCTAAAAAGCCATGAGCGGCGCCCGACGACGAAGGGGCGAATCGCATTCTCGCAAGGGTTGTTCGAGATGGCCCAAGTGCCGTTCTCGACGTAGCGGATCAGCTTCGGCCACTGCTCGCGCAGATAGGTCAGTGCCTTTCCGAGCAAACTTTTTGGTACGACGCCGGGCGACTCCGCGAGGGCTAAAGCGTAGATGGCGTCGAGTATGCGCGTGCTGTATCGACGTCGCAGTCGCTGTCGTCGCTCAGCTGCCCATTTCTTAGAGCGGGCCTCCGCAGTGAACAGCTTGCCGATCAGCGTGATGAAGCGTGTCGCGAGCAGATCGGGCGAACGCGCGGCTTTCGGCACGTTCTCCTCCGCTTTGATGAAGTACCGTCTTAGGTGTGCCCAACACCCGAGGTGCACGAGGTCGTAGCGTTGAGCGATGTCGTTGTAGGGCTCGTAGCCATCAGTCATCAGAACGGCGCCCTTGCGGATCCCCGTGAACAGCTTGTCGGCCAGCTTGGCACCGCGTCCGGGCGTATAGCTGAAGCAGCGGATGGGGATGCCTGAATTGGTCATCTGCGCCCAGAGGTAGCTCTTCGTTTGCGGCTTGCGCCCTTTCTCTTTCAGTACCTGGAACGTCGTCTCGTCACAGTAGATCAGTTCGGCATCAAGCAACGCATCGCGCATGAGGTTGATCACGGGCTGGGTCGCGAGGCCAACGCGAACCATGCTGGCGGCGATCGTGTTCGACGAGATGTCTCCGCCGAAGCGACACAGCAAACCGGCCTGGCGATAGAGCGGCACGCCGAACTGATATTTGCCGGTGGCGATCCATGCGAGCGCCGCTTCGCTCAACAGTCCGCGCGCGATGATGCGCGGCGGCGCTGGAGTGACCTTGATGCCGAGATCGCAGCACGGACACGCATATTTAACGCGCTGGTGTTGGATCACTCGAAGCTGCTCGGGGATCACATCGAGCTGCTCGCTGATCTCCGCGCCGATCTCGACGAGCGCTTGTCCATCGTTCGTGCAAAAGCGTTCGGCTTCGGGCAGTTCGTGCCGCACGACCTCGCGCGGTAGATTGGGATCAAGCGGCTTGCGGTGACCGCGCTTCTTGCGCTTGTGCGCGCCAACCGTCGTCTCCGGCGTGTCTTCTTGAGCAGGCGCGCTGTTCGCGCCGAGCACCTCGGCTTCGTTGAACAAGCCAAGTTGATCAGAATCTCGTGCCTCGCTCTTGGCGCCGAACAGTTCGCGACGGTAGGCTCGGAGTCGCTCCTCAGCAAGATCGCGCTCTGCGGTCATAAGCCGCAAGGCGCCGCGTAAGGCCTCCTGTTCTTCTCGCAATGCACGAGCAGCATCGCGCTCGGCGAGCAACGCCTTCAATTCCTCGGCGGTGATCGTGACATTGATCGGCATGGCCGGTTAGACCGGCGCACGGCCTCACTGTTCAGCTCACGCGGCGATATTCCTGCTTCGGATGCCGTCGTATCGCGGTGATGTCATCGCCATCGAGCAACGCGTGCAACACGTTGCTCGTCATCGTCACGATCTCAGCCTTGTTGTCTGGCCAGATGAAGTGGCTGCTCTCCAATCGTTTTATAAAAAGCCAGAAACCACTGCCGTCCCAGCCAAGTATCTTTATCCGGTCACGACGTCGGTTTCCGAAGATGTAAAGCGACGTGTCCATCGGATTTAGGCGCATCGACTGCTCGACGAGAATCGACAGACTGTTCATGCCGTAGCGGAAGTCGACAGGATCGCGGTGCAGGTAGACCTTCAGATTATCGTCGAACCGGAACACGGCATCCTCCCGAGCATCTGGACCACGGTGGTCAGCTCGTCGATGGTCGCCTCTGCGATGTCGAACTCAACACCGTTAGGCAAACGTATGTGCAAGGCAACCGTGATCGATGGTGTGCGCGCGGACACCGCTCGTTCAACCGTCACAGCCCCCTGAACGACCGGTACAAATGGTGATGGCACGTCGGTCGCGTCAGTCCGCAAGGCAGGCGGCGTGACATCAAGCGATGCCCTGTCTGCTGGTCTCAGTTCCTTATCCGCCGAATTCCGCGCCGCATGTGTCTTCTGATAGCGCGTGATCCACTCGCGCAACAGATTCGGGTTCAAGCCGTATTGCATCGCCGTCCGGGCTATCGAAACGCCGGACGTCATGCACAACTGGACCAGTTCCTCGCGGGCTTGCGGATCGTATTCCCGGCGACCATCCCGTTTCGCGCCGACTACCAGACGGCTACGCAAGTCTCGATCTTCTGTCATGTACTCTCATCCCAGCTGTCCACGTGGACAGGTAGCATCAGAGAATCACTCGTCCATTGCTAGGGCGTCCCTTAAGGACCGCATACGTTTGTTTCGCCTTCACCCTGTACCTCTGACTCTTCTCGATAAGAAAGTTCAGAGGCGACAACTAGTCTGACGCCGGGGGTTGTTGAAGCAATCCAGCGCTACGTGCTGGTCCCCGGCAAGGTACACGTCGACGACACACCGGTTGCGGTGCTCGCGCCAGGCAACGGAAAGACGGTGACCGGTCGCTTCTGGGTCTACGTGCGTGACGATCACCGCTCGGGCTCGACTGAGCCGGCTGCGGTATGGTTCGACTTCTCCTCAAATCGCAAAGGCGTCCATCCTCAGACCCGACTCGCCGCATTCCGCGGCATCCTGCAGGCCGATGCATACGCCGGTTTCGATCAACTGTATGCGAGCGGCGAGATCCACGAAGCGGCATGCTGGGATCACGCGAGGCGGTACATTTACGATGTTCACGCGCGCACACCGACTTCAGATACCCAGCAACTGCTCGAGATGATCGGCGAACTCTACAGCATCGAAGCCGACATCCGCGGCAAGGCGCCTGACGAGCGTCTCCCCCGGCGTCAGACTAGTTGTCGCCTCTGAACTTTCTTATCGAGAAGAGTCAGAGGTACAGGGTGAAGGCGAAACAAACGTATTCTGTTGAATTTAAGGAACAGGCGCTGTCGAAGGTCCTGCAGCGCGGCCCCCGAACGGTTGGAGCAGTGGCCGACGAATTGAACGTGAACGTACTGACGTTAAGGAAGTGGATGAGAGGCGCCGCCGCCGCGAAGCGGAGCTCGGGCTCCGAACACGCAAGACGTCCGGAAGACTGGTCGCTGGAAGAACGGCTGATGGCCTTGCAGGAGAGCCACGGGTTGGTCGACGAAGCGTTGAACAGCTGGTGTCGCGAGCGCGGCCTGTTCGCACATCATCTCGCGCAGTGGCGAGCGGATTTTTGCACGGTCGGTGGAACCGGTAGTCGGCGCGAGAGCGCCACGGAAGTCCGGGATCTGAAGCAGGCCAATTTCGAGCTGCAGCGCGAACTCAAACGCAAGGAGAAGGCGCTGGCTGAAGCTGCGGCGCTGTTGGTGCTGCAAAAAAAGCACCGTGCGCTGTTCGGGGGCGAGGCCGAATGACGGTCCCTGAAGAGCGCAAGGCATTGATCGACCTGATCAGCGAGGCGACCCTGGCCGGGGCTCGCCAGGCGCGTGCGTGCAGCATTCTAGGGCTCAGTGCTCGAACGGTTCAGCGCTGGCAGCGCGGCGAACCTGACGCGGTGGACGGGCGCTCGTTACGGCATCACGCGCCGCGTCACAAGCTCTCTGCCGACGAACGCGCCGAGCTTCTGGCGATCGCGAACTCGCCCGAATTCGGTCATCTGCCGCCAAGCCAGATCGTGCCTCGACTGGCAGACCAGCAACGCTATATCGCCTCCGAATCGACGTTCTACCGGGTCCTGAAGGCCGAGAAGCAACTCGCACACCGGCGCAGCGAACGGCCGGCACAGGCACGCAGCAAACCCCGTTCGGTTTGCGCCGATGCACCGAACCAATTGTATAGCTGGGACATCACGTATCTGCCGACCACGGTTCGTGGGCAGTACTTCTACTTGTATCTGTTTCTCGACGTGTTCAGTCGCAAAATTGTCGGCTGGCAGGTGTATGCCGAGGAAAGCAGCGTGCTGGCCAGCGAAGTCCTCAAGGACCTCTGCGCGCGCGAAGCGATACAGCCCGCCCAGGTGATTTTGCATTCGGACAACGGCGGCCCGATGAAAGGCGCGACGATGCTTGCCACCCTTCAGGCGCTGGGCGTCATGCCGTCGCTGAGTCGCCCGGGCGTGAGCAACGACAACCCTTACTCCGAGTCGTTGTTCAAGACCCTAAAGTATCGACCTGCTTATCCGCTCAAGGCATTCGATACCCTGTTTGCCGCGCGCACGTGGGTGGGCGCACTGGTGCGCTGGTACAACGAGGAGCATCGTCACAGCGCGATCCGGTTCGTCACGCCGGCGCAGCGTCATGCCAACCTCGATCAGGACATTCTGGATCGACGCGCGGCGCTCTACGAGTACGCCCGGCAACGCAATCCGCTTCGGTGGAAAGGCCCAACGCGCAACTGGCAACGCGTCGATGCTGTGCACCTGAACCCGGATCGAATCGATAACCAGGGCGGTACCCCACGACGCCCTAACCAGGAGAGAAAGGCAGCCTGAAATTATTCGTTGAGGCGACAACTAGCTTGAAAATTTCCGACGTAATCCGCTCGCGGCGGTCAAAGGGGGCACGGAGCTGCTTCACCGCAAGGAAGCGGATCCACTGAAGCGATCCGTGCTTACGATGATGGCAGGCAGCGTCAAGCGCATGAGCGACCTGATCGACAACCTTCTCGATTTTGCACGAGGCCGCCTTGGCGGCGGGCTTGAGCTACATCAAGAGAAGCGATCTATCGAACCTGCGTTCCTGCAGGTGATCGATGAGATCCGCTCGGCATGGCCGGATAGAACGATTGAAACGCGCTTGAACCTGGAACTGCCGTTCGAGGGCGACCATGCACGACTGAGTCAGCTGTTTTCGAATTTGCTGGCGAATGCCATTACGCGTGGAGCAAGCGATCAACCCATCCGCGTTGTCGATTCGAATGACTCAAACGGCCTGACGCTGTCGGTGGCGAACGCCGGGGAGGGGATTCCCCCCGCGGCGATGGAAAAGCTATTCCAGCCGTTCCAGCGCGATTCAAAACGGCCCGCGCAACAAGGGTTGGGCCTCGGTCTTTTTATCGCGTCGCAGATTGCATTGGCACACGGAGGGTCATTGAAGGTGATGTCCGATAGCACGGAGACCGTATTCACGTTGGATATCCCGGCCTCGTAATTCTAAGTATGTGGCGAGCGCCTCCGACGTCAAGACTGCCATCCGTAGGTCAGTGCTCGAAGACGCTCGGGGCGACACAGGAACTGCAATTCCAATCCCGGCGCAAGACATGGCGTTTTGGTTGGGTTATGCAGGGAAATCCACCTGCGTCGATCGGTAGCAAGTGACTGAGAGCCGCTGTCAGCTATATAGGAAACCTAACGATACCTGTTGAACGAAACCGCTGACGCGGTAGAGGGGTAGGTCGACGTCGCCGTCCTGGCCAATGCCAGAGGTACTCCATTCGTGGTGCGACTATGACAGTGCAGCTCACTGCACTTGTTCATCCGAATGGAGTCCTGACATGACACCCCTACGTCAGCGGATGGTCGAGGATTGCTCGTTCGCAATCTCTCGGCCAATACTCAGCGCGCCTACCCTGCAGCAAATGCGTGCCTTCGCCGCGCACTTTGGCCGCTCCCCTGCTACCGTTGGAGCCGAAGGAATTCACCTCGGTCATGCCTCGTTGCAGCCCACGTCGATTTATGTGCGTGCAGAGGTTCGGCGCATGCTCGAAGCCGCCGCGCGGTACTATGACGAAAACGCGGGATAGGGTCGCGTCGGGGTAGTGTCGCCAACGCCGCCACCCGCCACGAACCGTTGTGCGGAGATCAAGACCGGTGGGTCAACCATGTCCATCAATGCGAGCGACATTCAAGCGGATTTCCTAAGTGCCTTCGCGCGTGAAGAGAAAGTCGTTTGGGTGTTTCTGGTCAACGGCATCAAACTGACGGGCCAGTTGCTGGCGTTCGACCAATACGTTCTTGCGCTGCAGTGCCCGACGGGGATTCAGACGGTGTTCAAAAGCGCTGTGTCGACCGTCTGCGAAGCGCATGTTGTCGAGCATCGCCGAACGAGAGATCGTTCGGCGATGTCGCGCGAGCGTCCGCCCGCCAGGGGAGATCATCGTTAAGTCGGGCGCGTCGAAGCAGGTGATGCAGCACACTGACGGCATGGCTGTGCATGCGTCTTCGTTGCGTCAGACCGCTGCGGCGGCCAATTGAGGCGCGCCGAGAAGCGGGAGAGGCATCGTTGGCGATGCAAGCGGCTTGAACGACCATGCGGGCTTTAATTGAGCCTACGCGCCCGCAAGCCGACTTCCGCGGCCGCGGTTTCCCACAGTGTTACCCACAGATTCTGTGGATAACCTCTCGGTCCATTTGCAACAGCTTAACGTCGCGGTCTATTTGCGGCAGCTCCGTCTCAGAGCAATCCGTCAGATAGAGCCGCGCCGCTTAGATTTGCCGCCCGCTGAGAACTTCTTGTGTTTTGAACATTGCTATTTTCAGTTCGCCTTGCTCGGCGAGGTTGCGCGCCGTAATGAGAAGGTCCTGCTCGAATGGATCGGGTATGAGAAGCCGTTCGACTTCGCCAATATACAGAAGGACCTCCATACAAAGCTGGTCGGGATATCGGCTCGCGGAATAGCGAGTCAGCTCGTTCGTCAGCACGGTCCAGGGCGTTGTCAGGTTGTTGGGTCGGTCACGTAAGATGATGCGATGAAGGTACGCGATCCACGAACGACGCCCCTCGGAGTAAGGTGGAGAGCGCGTGATGTGCGTCAGCAATGCGGGTCAGCGGAGATCTGCGGGCATCTTCCAAGGAAGCAGCGCGTCGTAGTCGTCAACGGTCCTCGCCAGAGGAAGACGTTGGAACAACCAGTGAAGGTAGCGATAGGGATCGATGCCCCCGGCTTTGCAGGTTTCGATCAGGCTGTAGAGGTTTGCACTTGCGTTCGCCCCCGCTACGGTGTCGCTAAAAAGCCATGAGCGGCGCCCGACGACGAAGGGGCGAATCGCATTCTCGCAAGGGTTGTTCGAGATGGCCCAAGTGCCGTTCTCGACGTAGCGGATCAGCTTCGGCCACTGCTCGCGCAGATAGGTCAGTGCCTTTCCGAGCAAACTTTTTGGTACGACGCCGGGCGACTCCGCGAGGGCTAAAGCGTAGATGGCGTCGAGTATGCGCGTGCTGTATCGACGTCGCAGTCGCTGTCGTCGCTCAGCTGCCCATTTCTTAGAGCGGGCCTCCGCAGTGAACAGCTTGCCGATCAGCGTGATGAAGCGTGTCGCGAGCAGATCGGGCGAACGCGCGGCTTTCGGCACGTTCTCCTCCGCTTTGATGAAGTACCGTCTTAGGTGTGCCCAACACCCGAGGTGCACGAGGTCGTAGCGTTGAGCGATGTCGTTGTAGGGCTCGTAGCCATCAGTCATCAGAACGGCGCCCTTGCGGATCCCCGTGAACAGCTTGTCGGCCAGCTTGGCACCGCGTCCGGGCGTATAGCTGAAGCAGCGGATGGGGATGCCTGAATTGGTCATCTGCGCCCAGAGGTAGCTCTTCGTTTGCGGCTTGCGCCCTTTCTCTTTCAGTACCTGGAACGTCGTCTCGTCACAGTAGATCAGTTCGGCATCAAGCAACGCATCGCGCATGAGGTTGATCACGGGCTGGGTCGCGAGGCCAACGCGAACCATGCTGGCGGCGATCGTGTTCGACGAGATGTCTCCGCCGAAGCGACACAGCAAACCGGCCTGGCGATAGAGCGGCACGCCGAACTGATATTTGCCGGTGGCGATCCATGCGAGCGCCGCTTCGCTCAACAGTCCGCGCGCGATGATGCGCGGCGGCGCTGGAGTGACCTTGATGCCGAGATCGCAGCACGGACACGCATATTTAACGCGCTGGTGTTGGATCACTCGAAGCTGCTCGGGGATCACATCGAGCTGCTCGCTGATCTCCGCGCCGATCTCGACGAGCGCTTGTCCATCGTTCGTGCAAAAGCGTTCGGCTTCGGGCAGTTCGTGCCGCACGACCTCGCGCGGTAGATTGGGATCAAGCGGCTTGCGGTGACCGCGCTTCTTGCGCTTGTGCGCGCCAACCGTCGTCTCCGGCGTGTCTTCTTGAGCAGGCGCGCTGTTCGCGCCGAGCACCTCGGCTTCGTTGAACAAGCCAAGTTGATCAGAATCTCGTGCCTCGCTCTTGGCGCCGAACAGTTCGCGACGGTAGGCTCGGAGTCGCTCCTCAGCAAGATCGCGCTCTGCGGTCATAAGCCGCAAGGCGCCGCGTAAGGCCTCCTGTTCTTCTCGCAATGCACGAGCAGCATCGCGCTCGGCGAGCAACGCCTTCAATTCCTCGGCGGTGATCGTGACATTGATCGGCATGGCCGGTTAGACCGGCGCACGGCCTCACTGTTCAGCTCACGCGGCGATATTCCTGCTTCGGATGCCGTCGTATCGCGGTGATGTCATCGCCATCGAGCAACGCGTGCAACACGTTGCTCGTCATCGTCACGATCTCAGCCTTGTTGTCTGGCCAGATGAAGTGGCTGCTCTCCAATCGTTTTATAAAAAGCCAGAAACCACTGCCGTCCCAGCCAAGTATCTTTATCCGGTCACGACGTCGGTTTCCGAAGATGTAAAGCGACGTGTCCATCGGATTTAGGCGCATCGACTGCTCGACGAGAATCGACAGACTGTTCATGCCGTAGCGGAAGTCGACAGGATCGCGGTGCAGGTAGACCTTCAGATTATCGTCGAACCGGAACACGGCATCCTCCCGAGCATCTGGACCACGGTGGTCAGCTCGTCGATGGTCGCCTCTGCGATGTCGAACTCAACACCGTTAGGCAAACGTATGTGCAAGGCAACCGTGATCGATGGTGTGCGCGCGGACACCGCTCGTTCAACCGTCACAGCCCCCTGAACGACCGGTACAAATGGTGATGGCACGTCGGTCGCGTCAGTCCGCAAGGCAGGCGGCGTGACATCAAGCGATGCCCTGTCTGCTGGTCTCAGTTCCTTATCCGCCGAATTCCGCGCCGCATGTGTCTTCTGATAGCGCGTGATCCACTCGCGCAACAGATTCGGGTTCAAGCCGTATTGCATCGCCGTCCGGGCTATCGAAACGCCGGACGTCATGCACAACTGGACCAGTTCCTCGCGGGCTTGCGGATCGTATTCCCGGCGACCATCCCGTTTCGCGCCGACTACCAGACGGCTACGCAAGTCTCGATCTTCTGTCATGTACTCTCATCCCAGCTGTCCACGTGGACAGGTAGCATCAGAGAATCACTCGTCCATTGCTAGGGCGTCCCTTAAGGACCGCATACCGATGAAGAAATCGAAATCGCTCTATCACGGTCACCGTTTCCCGGCCGAGGTCATCAGTTGCGCTGTGCGTTGGTATTTCCGCTTTCAGTTGAGCTTGCGCGACATCGAGGAACTGCTCTTCGAGCGCGGCGTGACCGTGACATACGAGACAATCCGATGCTGGTGCGATAAGTTTGGCAACGGCTTCGCTCACCGGGTGAAAGCCGCGCGACGCAAGCCGGGTAGCACCTGGCACCTCGACGAGATGTTCGTCACGCTGCGTGGCGAACCGCACCTGCTGTGGCGCGCGGTCGACCAGCACGGCGCGGAACTCGACATCTTGCTACAAAAGCGGCGCGACAAAGCCGCGGCCAAACGCTTCTTCGAGCGTGTGCTGCGCTCGAGCCCGGTACCGCGCAAGATCGTCACCGATCAGTTGCGCAGCTATCCGGCGGCAAAGGCGGAGATCCCCGAACTTGCGAACGTGAAGCACGTGTTCGTCAAAGCGGCCGCCCGACTGAACAACCGCGCGGAGAACAGCCACCAACCGACCCGCGAACGCGAACGGCGTATGCGCGGCTTTCGCAACCCGAAACGCACACAGAAATTTCTCTCGTGCTTCGGGCCGATCAGGCAACACTTCGCGCTCAAGCGGCATCTGCTGCGCGCTTCACTCTATCGGAAACAACTCGAAGGGCGATTTGTTGCCTGGCGCGAGTTCACCGGGGTCACCCGAAATCCGTCCAGCGCCTTCTGAGGGACGCTTTTTCTTGCCGTCTTTCCGACTCAGTCTCGACAAGTTGACAGAGCCGTCTCGTCCTTGAACTGACTGAGCGGTTTTTGCTTGGCGAGAGCGCCCGCACCGCAGCCATCTTCAACACACTCAAGGCCAAGGGCGTCCGGTTTGCGATGGACGACTTTGGCACCGAGCACAGCAATCTGGGTCTGCTGGATCGCTTCCAGTTCGACTATGTGAAGATCGACCAACAGTTCGTCAATCAGGTCGACACGGGTGGCGCCGAGATCATCACGGCCATGGTCTCGGTCGCGAAGCACTACCAGTTAAAAGTCATTGCGGAAGGCGTCGAGACGGAATCGCAGCACGCCGCGTTGCGGGCAGCAGGCGTGCCATTCGCACAAGGGTATCTTTATCAGTGTCCGGTGCCAGCCGAGCAGATCGCGCCGCTGCGCCAAGATGAGGCGACTACCTAGTGAGCAGTCTTTGGAGACAAAGCCAAGCGAACGCGCTCTGCATCCGTCGTCGGGTGGAGCACGCGCTACGCCGCTCTGCCTAGTGTACGAACGAGATCGGCCAGCCGGTACGGTTTGTGGATGAAAGCAAAATCGCTAAGATTGCCGTGGTGCGCCTTTAGGGCTGGGAGCGGATATCCCGATGCCAGTACGATCTTGATATCAGGATGAAGGTCTCGCGTCGAACGCGCGAGCTGGATACCGTCGATGCCCTTCGGCATGACCACATCGGTGAACAGGACGCGGATGTCGTCGCGACGGCTCAGGGCCTCCATCGCCTGGGACCCGTTACTGGCCGTCAGGACCTCATAACCGAGGCTGCGGAAAAGCTCAGCCGTCGCATCCAGTAAGTCCGGCTCATCCTCGACGACTAACACCGTATCGAGCATGGGACCCGTAAAGCTCTCCTCATCGCCGCTTGTCCCTCTTGCTACCGGCAAGTACACGTTGACGACCGTGCCCCTACCGGGCTTACTGTCGATCACCACGTCACCGCCGGACTGCGTAATGAAGCCGTACACTTGACTCAAGCCGAGACCGGTGCCCTTACCAACCTCCTTGGTGGTAAAGAACGGTTCATACGCGCGAGCCGCAACCTCGGGGAGCATTCCTGAGCCGGTGTCAGAGACGGACACTCTGACGTACGGGCCGGGCATGAGCGCGCCCACCGTCCCTGCGGCGAGTTCAACATTTTTCACGGCGATGACGATCTTTCCGCCATCGGGCATGGCGTCGCGCGCATTGACGACGAGGTTAAGCAGTGCGGCTTCAAACCGCGCGGCATCCAGGAGAACTGGCCGGGGTCGGGGCTCCTGCTTTACTTCGAACTCGATCGCGGCATCGACTGCCCGCCGAAGCACTGCTTCGAAGCTGCGCAGCACGCCATTCAGGTTACATTTTTCGGCCTTGAGGGGCTGCTGCCGTGCGAATGAGAGCAGTTGCTGGGTCAGTGTCGCACCGCGGGCGACCGCGCGCTGCATCGTTTCAAGCATTCTGATATCGGCGTGCTCGTGGAGCCTGAGTGACATCACATCCAAACCGTTCGACATCACGGCCAGCAAATTGTTGAAGTCGTGGGCGACGCCGCCGGTCAGCTGACCCAGCGATTCCATCTTTTGTGACTGAAACAGCGCGGCGTTGGCGCGTTCCAGTGCCTCGGCAGCCTGTCTGCGCTCGGTCACGTCGCGTGTCACCTTCGCAAACCCGACCAGTTTGCCGACGTCATTGTGGATAGCATCGATCACCACATGCGCCCAGAAGCGCGAGCCGTCCTTGCGCACTCGCCAGCTTTCCCGCTCGACGCGGCCCTCTGTGGCGGCGATCGACAGCATCTGGGCAGGCAACCCGCCGGCGCGGTCTTCTTCCGTATAAAAGACGGAAAAATGCTTTCCGAGAATTTCGTCGCGCGCGTAACCCTTGATGCGCTCGGCGCCAGAATTCCAACTGGTCACTTCGCCGGCCGGCGAAAGCATGTAAATCGCATAGTCGGTCACGCCTTGGACCAGCCGGCCGAATTGCTGCTCGCTTTGACGCAACGCTTCCTGGGCGACCTTCCGCTCGGTCATGTCGCGTGTGATCTTGGCGAAGCCAATCAGCTCGCCGGAATCATCGTGAAGCGGATCGATGACCACACTTGCCCAGAACTGGCTGCCGTCCTTCCGCACCCGCCAGCCTTCGTCCTCGAATTTTCCTTCGTCAACCGCAGCCCGCAGTACGCCGTCCGGCCGACCGGCAACCTGTTCGTTCTTTGGGTAAAACACCGAAAAGTGCTTACCGAGGATTTCGCTGGCCGCATAACCTTTGATGCGTTGTGCCCCGGCATTCCAAGTTTTGATGAATCCGGCCGTATCCAGCATGAGAATCGCGTAATCCGTCACCCCTGCCACGAGCAGTCTGAAAGATTGCTCGCCTGAAATGGCCCCGGTGGTCTGTGTGTAATTTTTCATGGTCTCTGCGTTGTAATGCCGCGTGGACGATCTGTCGTCAGCGATGGGGGCCTTACCGCCACGAAGCAAGCGTCGCGCCAAAAGGGGGCACAGGTTACGCGCTCGCTGCCAACTCACGGTCAACGGTTCGGGTAACAACGCCAGATTTGACGAAAATTCCCAACCTTGATTACATCCCCAACTTCGGCCTCGGCACCCCTTATAGATGCTGAACCGCAGTCGCGTAGGACTTCGCCGCGTCTTTCAGGTGGCCGGCCGCCGCCTGGACCTGCGTCGGCAATTCACTCAGCGCGAGCAGGGTGTCGACACCGTCCAGCCGCCTGCGCAGTTCGATGACGAGATCCATGACGCTGGCCTCCCCCACCCGCCGGCGATTGCTTTGTCTGGAGCTCACCGCGGAGCAGTCGACAAGGCGATCGACCTTGCGGAAGTATGCTTGAGCAGCTACGCGATGCCTCGCATACAGCGAAGCAACATTTGACTTTGAAAGACAGTCTTTAACAACGGCGGCGTTCATGCCGAGATGAAGCTGCAGCGCGTCGGGGGCGTCTGCCCGGTGAAAACATGCCACCTCATCGAACAGCGTCTCGCCGTCCCTGTCGATTAGATCGATCCAGACCTCGCCCTCTTCGAGGGTCTGGCCGGCGCGACGAATCACCCGCTCATCTTCATTAGCGCAAGCAAGCATCCGGTGTCCGTCGACATCATCGACCGGCATTTCGAACACCTCCACCAGTTCCCCGCTAACTGCAACCTGCACGATCAATAACGCCATCTCTGCTCCTTGTGATGGAATGACGGGAATACCGCTGCGCAGATCAAGCGATCGAACGTGGCGATCGTTTTGAGTGGCATTTTGAGGAAACGAGGCGTGAGCCGAACATCTTCGCGGTTCTTCAGTACGCCGTTAGCGACAATCGGGTTGACGTGGGCACTGGGTCGGACGGCACCTACCTGACGGAAGCAGCACCCCGGGGCTATGAAACTCTCGGTCGGGCAGCAAATATGGTACGCATACCGCGATGGGACAGATTTTTTCAAGCGCACCGCGGGAGCACCCCGCATGGCCGCTTGTGCGCTTCCGGCCACGACTTAACCGCGACTGTCGACCCAGCCACGCGCCCATGCTGTAGCGTGCCCCACCGCCTGTGTTTCACTATCGAAATAGTCGAGCACGTCGAATTTGTAGGAGACCGCTTCAGCACTGCCGGCGTCACCTCTGGTGAGTAGCAGATTTGCAGCAAACCAGCCGTCAGGTAACCGGTGGGCGGACGGCGAAATCGAATAACCGTTGTACTGGTGAATATAGTTAGTGTTTTGCATACGCGACAACGAACGCACGGCATCAATGTCGTACGAGCGAAAGTAAGTCAAAAAAATTTGAGGCGAGACAGATCGTGTCGGAGACAAATGATGCGCAGTCGAATGCGGCGATCAGATCGGGAGCGCGTGGCTCAGCGAGGATGCTAGTCGGCTAACAAAAACAAAGGGCCGGTAGACCGGCCCTTGAATTACATTACTGCGGCGAGATGTTCGCGGCTTGCATACCCTTCGGGCCACGCTTTGTCTCGTAGCTCACCTTCTGGTTTTCTGCGAGCGTCTTGAAGCCTTCGCCTCGGACTTCCGAGAAGTGTGCGAACAGATCGTCGCCGCCAGCGTCAGGAGTAATGAAGCCAAAGCCTTTGCTATCGTTGAACCACTTAACAGTACCGGTATCCATGAGAATTCCCTGAAATAGAAATAACAGCTCCGGTGCGGAGCGACAAAAACTTCAAGGAAGAAGAGAGGACAGCGAGTACCGCGCAGATGAGGCGGAAAATGGTGATCAGCAATCGAGCTTCTTGAACTTTCGATCCTCAGGATATAGGCCCCGACTGCGCCTGTCAATTTTTTTATTAATGGGCGCTTCTCTCATTAGACGGTCCGTCAGCGCGTATGGGATGGCTACAGGCTCTTGAGCAGTCGCTTGACGCGCATTCCAATGGCAACGGATCGGCTCGATCTAGGCAAGGTGAGATCGCCACATGCCCCCGGCGTCAGACTAGTTGTCGCCTCTGAACTTTCTTATCGAGAAGAGTCAGAGGTACAGGGTGAAGGCGAAACAAACGTATTCTGTTGAATTTAAGGAACAGGCGCTGTCGAAGGTCCTGCAGCGCGGCCCCCGAACGGTTGGAGCAGTGGCCGACGAATTGAACGTGAACGTACTGACGTTAAGGAAGTGGATGAGAGGCGCCGCCGCCGCGAAGCGGAGCTCGGGCTCCGAACACGCAAGACGTCCGGAAGACTGGTCGCTGGAAGAACGGCTGATGGCCTTGCAGGAGAGCCACGGGTTGGTCGACGAAGCGTTGAACAGCTGGTGTCGCGAGCGCGGCCTGTTCGCACATCATCTCGCGCAGTGGCGAGCGGATTTTTGCACGGTCGGTGGAACCGGTAGTCGGCGCGAGAGCGCCACGGAAGTCCGGGATCTGAAGCAGGCCAATTTCGAGCTGCAGCGCGAACTCAAACGCAAGGAGAAGGCGCTGGCTGAAGCTGCGGCGCTGTTGGTGCTGCAAAAAAAGCACCGTGCGCTGTTCGGGGGCGAGGCCGAATGACGGTCCCTGAAGAGCGCAAGGCATTGATCGACCTGATCAGCGAGGCGACCCTGGCCGGGGCTCGCCAGGCGCGTGCGTGCAGCATTCTAGGGCTCAGTGCTCGAACGGTTCAGCGCTGGCAGCGCGGCGAACCTGACGCGGTGGACGGGCGCTCGTTACGGCATCACGCGCCGCGTCACAAGCTCTCTGCCGACGAACGCGCCGAGCTTCTGGCGATCGCGAACTCGCCCGAATTCGGTCATCTGCCGCCAAGCCAGATCGTGCCTCGACTGGCAGACCAGCAACGCTATATCGCCTCCGAATCGACGTTCTACCGGGTCCTGAAGGCCGAGAAGCAACTCGCACACCGGCGCAGCGAACGGCCGGCACAGGCACGCAGCAAACCCCGTTCGGTTTGCGCCGATGCACCGAACCAATTGTATAGCTGGGACATCACGTATCTGCCGACCACGGTTCGTGGGCAGTACTTCTACTTGTATCTGTTTCTCGACGTGTTCAGTCGCAAAATTGTCGGCTGGCAGGTGTATGCCGAGGAAAGCAGCGTGCTGGCCAGCGAAGTCCTCAAGGACCTCTGCGCGCGCGAAGCGATACAGCCCGCCCAGGTGATTTTGCATTCGGACAACGGCGGCCCGATGAAAGGCGCGACGATGCTTGCCACCCTTCAGGCGCTGGGCGTCATGCCGTCGCTGAGTCGCCCGGGCGTGAGCAACGACAACCCTTACTCCGAGTCGTTGTTCAAGACCCTAAAGTATCGACCTGCTTATCCGCTCAAGGCATTCGATACCCTGTTTGCCGCGCGCACGTGGGTGGGCGCACTGGTGCGCTGGTACAACGAGGAGCATCGTCACAGCGCGATCCGGTTCGTCACGCCGGCGCAGCGTCATGCCAACCTCGATCAGGACATTCTGGATCGACGCGCGGCGCTCTACGAGTACGCCCGGCAACGCAATCCGCTTCGGTGGAAAGGCCCAACGCGCAACTGGCAACGCGTCGATGCTGTGCACCTGAACCCGGATCGAATCGATAACCAGGGCGGTACCCCACGACGCCCTAACCAGGAGAGAAAGGCAGCCTGAAATTATTCGTTGAGGCGACAACTAGCTTGAAAATTTCCGCAAGCGCTCTGAAGCCGAGCCAGTGGTGCGCTTCGAGACCGCGCCCGGCAAGCAGATGCAAGCCGATTTCACGGTTATCCGGCGAGGACGCGAGCCATTGCTCGCGCTGGTCGCGACGATGGGCTACAGCCGCGCGAGCTTCGTGCGGTTCACCGCGCGTGAGGATGCCGCGACATTGTGCGAATGCCTACGTGAGGCGCTCGTCTACTTCGGCGGCACGCCGGAGCATGTGCTGTTTGACAACGCGAAGTCGGTGGTCATCGAGCGCGATGCATTCGGCGAAGGCGAGCATCGCTGGAACCCACAGCTGCTTGCGCTTGCTGAGACCTACGGCTTCACGCCGAAGGTGTGTCGCCCGTATCGCGCCAAAACCAAGGGCAAGGTCGAACGGTTCAACCGCTATCTGAAGGAGAGCTTCGTTGTGCCGCTTGCCGCGACGCTCAGGTCATCGGGCTTGAGGCTGGATGTAGAGGCCGCCAACGCGCATATCGGTCGATGGCTGGCGGAGGTTGCCAACACGCGCCGTCATGCGACGACGGGCGAGCGTCCGGCAGTGAGGCTTGCTGCGGAGCAGGCGGCGCTTCTGCCGTTGCCGGCGCAAGCACCTGCGCTCGCTGTGCCGGACAACCGTCGCGTGCTGCCGCGCGAGAGCCTTCAGCATCCGCTGGCGGTATACGACGCGTTGCTGGAGGTCGCAGC